>JBBQJR010000019.1:0-18111 GCA_038326125.1 Chthoniobacterales bacterium | reverse complement strand
GTCGCGAAGACGGCGAACGAAGTGACGGTGACAGCGGTGGTGACGATGAATTTGAGTTGGGCTTTCATGCGGCCCCACCTACTCGGAAGCAGGCCCCGATGGCAAGTGGCGAGAGCGATTTTTCCTCTCGGTGTTTTTGCGGAGGAAAACATCCGCAAGCTTGCTCCACGACACGGCGCTCCGGCGCAGATGGCCGGCTACACGCTGTCCGCAAATTTCTGCATCGCCTCCTCCTGCCGCGCGATGCTCTCCGCGAGGCGGAACTGCGTGCGGCAGCGGTCGAGATTGTGCTGCGGGCGATGCACGCGGAAATAAGTGTCGCCCTGCAAAAAATCCGTGAGGAAGCGCAGGCCGATCGTGAACGTGATGAGCCGGCCGCTGAAGGCGATCAACGCGCGCTCGTTCTTCGTGAGGAATTTCCCCGCCGTGCCAAGGTAGCCACGCGCGAGCGCCTTGAATTTCGGCATCTGCATCCGCACCTGCGAAAGGTCGGGCTCGTCCTCCATCGTCGGGCTCGTCGTGGTGCGCACCATGTCGCCGAAATCGTAGAGCGGCGTGCCGGGCATCACGGTGTCGAGGTCCACCACGCACATCGCCTTCCGCGTTTCCGTGTCGAGCATCACGTTGTTGAATTTCGTGTCGTTGTGCGTGATGCGCTCTGGGATGTGTTTCTTCGTCAGCGCGTGCAGCACGACATCCACGATTTTTTCCTGCGCGAGCGCCCACGCGATTTCCGCCTTCGCTGCGGCGGCGCGATTCGCGGTGTCCGCCTTCATGGCGGCGAGCAGCGCGTCGAATCTTTTCCGAGCGTGGTGAAAATGCGGGATCGTTTCCTCGAGCCGCGCGCCGGGGAGATCCACGAGCAGGCTCTGAAATTCCCCAAACGCGCGCCCCGCCTCGAACGCCTGTGCCACCGTCTCCACCGCCTCGAAAGTCCGCACGCGCTCGATGAACACGAACGTGCGCCAGAATTCACCCTCGCGCGTCTGGTGAAACGAAGCGCCGTCGCGCGTCGGCACGACCGTGAGCGCGCGCCGGGTGAGATCCTTCACGCCGGCCGCCGCGAGCTTGCGGCGCAGGTGCGTCGTCACGCGCACGAGATTGTCCATCACGCCCGCCGGATTTTTAAAAACCTCGTGATTGATGCGCTGGTGGATGTAGCGCACGCGCGTGCCGCCCTGGTCGTACGTCGCCGTGTACGTCTCGTTGATGTGCCCGACCTTGCATGCCTCCGCGTGCAGGAATTCGCCGTGAATCTGGAAGGCGCGCGAGATCTCGAGCAGGCGGGGGAGATTGCGGCTTTGCATCGCGGGAGAAAAGGAAAACGCGCGCGGAGGTGCAAGCGCTGCATCCCGTCATTCCGCATTTCCTACAGCCACTTTTTCCTGTGGAAAAAGATGAGCTGGCCGACGGCGATCACGATCATCACCACCCACAGCGCGGCGTAGCCCCAGCGCGTTTCGAGTTCGGGCATGTGTTTGAAATTCATCCCGTACACGCCCGCGAGAAAAGTGAGCGGAATGAAGATCGAAGAGATGACCGTGAGCACGCGCATGATCTCATTTGTCCGCAGGCCGACGCTCGAAAGATACATATCCATGAGGCTCGTCGCCACGTCGCGGTAGGCCTCAATGAGGTCCATGATCTGCACGGTGTGATCGTAGAGATCGCGCAGATAGACCTTCGTCTCCGGGCGCACGTATTCGCTGTCGCCGTGCAGCAGCGAATTCACGACGTCGCGTTCCGGCCACACGAAGCGCCGCAGTTGCATGAGCGTGCGTTTGAGGCTGTGCAGTTCGCCAATCGTGTCCTTGCCCGGCGCGTTCAGCACGGTGTCTTCGATTTCCTGGAGCGCCTCGCCGATTTCCTCGAGCACGGGAAAGCCGTGATCCACAATCGCATCGAGCAGCGCGTAGGCGAGGTAATCGGCCTGCATCGTGCGGATGCTGCCGCCGCCGCCGCGGATGCGCTGGCGCACCGCATCGAACACATCATTCTCCGCATCTTCCTGGATGCTGATGAGAAAATTTCCGCACACGAAAATGCTCACCTGCTCGCCGCAGAGCGTGCGCTCGGCGTCGTGATAGATCATCTGCGCGATGATGAAAAGGTGCCCCGGATACGGCTCGAGCTTTGGGCGCTGGCCGACGTTCAGCACGTCTTCGAGCGCGAGCGGATGAAGCTGAAATTTCTCCCCGAGCGCCTTCAGCGCCTCGACATCGCCGAGGCCGTTGAATTCGATCCAGCGGACTTTGCCGTCATCCGATCCGCGGCAGACCGGGAGTTCCGCCACGCTGGTGAGCGTGCGCTCCGAGCAGCCGTCGCGATCGTATTCCATCAGCTTGATGACGACTGCGGAACTCGCATCCGGCGCGGCGTGCAGCGTCGCGGGAGCTTCGCCGGGGCGGGAGTAGCGCTTCTTAAACATGCGCGCGATGCAATCATCGCACGCGGATCGCGGCGAGGGGAATGCGCGGTCGCATCACGCACCGCGCCATTTTTCCACGCGGGAAATTACTTCGCCGGCTCGGCGTTCCAGACCTTGATGTCGTCGAAAAAGCCGTCCTTGCCAGCGACGCCGAGTTCGATCTTCGACTTCGTGGCGTGGCCGATGCCGGGCGAGTGCAGGAAGCCCGCGGGCTTGCCGTCAATCGTCACGCGCATCGCCTCGCCGCCGACCTCGACGCCGAGCGTGTACCATTTTCCCGCCTCGAGCTTCGCGGGAAAAGTCGCGCTGTGTGTGGCGAGCAGCTTGCTGATCTCCTCTTTGTTTTTGGCCGAGTCCTTGCGCAGTTCGATCAGCGCGTTGCTCTGGCTGCCGTCGCGCTCGTCCACGAGGATCACCTTGTCGAGCCGCACCTGCGCGCGGCAGAGGTGGCCGTAGTGCGAACCTTCGAATTTCCGGTCGTCGAATTCCACGTCCATCATCGTGTTTCCGGCAAATTTGATCCGCACTTCCACGACGGAATCTTTCGTCGGCAGCTCGAGCCCGTACACCGCGGCGTGCGCTTTCACTTCGGGTTTGCCGTCGGCGGCGGGGATGTCCTTGTCGCGCGTCTGCGTGCCTTTGAGCATGCCGCCTTCAAACGCAAATGTGTCCACCACGCGATGCCAGCGTTTGTCGTGCGTCGCGCCCTCGAAGTCGTCGGAGAAAAGCAGTTCCTTCTTTTTCGCGACGGGCGTCACGGGCGTTTTCGGCGGCTCCGCGGCGAACGCGGCGGCGGTGGCGAGGCAGGAAAGAATGAGGATGGGGCGGAAGTTCATGGTGATTTTTGGAATGAGTGAAGTGTGATCATTTCCGGTCGCGGATATTAGTCCATTCCCAAGCGCGCTCTTCGCCGCTACGCTCCGCAGCCCGAAAACCATGAACGCCGTGAACGCAAAATTTCAGACCAGCGCGCCGGACGTGGCTTCGTGCCCGGTTTCCGAATTGCGGGAGTTCGCCTTCATCGGGCGCTCGAATGTTGGAAAGTCTTCGCTGCTTAACCTCCTCGCTGGCGCGAAGACGCTCGCCAAAGTCTCCGCGACGCCCGGTCACACGCAGCTCATCAATTTCTTCCCGATGAACGGCGCATGGACGCTCGTGGACCTGCCCGGCTACGGCTACGCCAAAACCGCCGGCAGCGCGCGGGAGCGCTTCGAGAAAATGATCGCCGGCTACCTCTGCGGCCGCGCGAACCTCGCGTGCGTTTTCGTGCTGATTGATTCGCGCCATCCGCCGCAGAAGATCGATCTGGAATTCGTGGAGTGGCTGCTTTCCGAGGCGGTGAAATTCGCGCTCGTTTTCAACAAAACGGATCTCGTGAAGCCCGGCCTCCTGCAAAAAAACATCGCGCTTTTTCAGGAAGCCATCGCGCCTTTTTGTCCGGAGCCGCCGAAGATTTTTCTCACCTCCGCCGAGGCGCGCCACGGCCGCCGCGAGCTGCTGGATTTCATCGGCGAAACCCTGCGCGGATGACGCTCGAAGATCTCGGCTGGAATGCGAAGTTTGCCACGGAGTTCACGCCGTACCTGAGCGAAGGCCTGCAGCCCGCGCGGCTGATCCGCGACAACAAAATCACGTACGGCGCGCTGCTCGGCGATGGCGAGGAACTCGAAGTGACGATGAGCGGGAAAGTGTATCACGACGCCGAGACGGACGCCGCGCTGCCCGCGGTCGGCGATTGGGTCGCGCTCGATCTTGGCGGCGAAGACGGCGAGACGATGATCCGCGCACGGCTTCCCCGGCAGACGTGCCTTTCGCGGAAAATGTCCGGCCGCAGCACGGAGGAGCAGGTCATTGCGGCGAATGTGGATGTCGTCGTGGTCGTCACGGATGCGGGGCCGGATTTCAGCCTGCGGCGGATGGAGCGCTATTTTGCCATCATTGGAAAAAGCCGCGCGAAAGCGGTCGTCCTGATCAACAAGGCCGACCTTTTTTCCGACGCGAAGAATCGCGAGGCTGCCGACGCCATCCGCGCGCTGTGCCCCGAGGCGGATGTCCACGTCACGAGCGCGGAGAAAGGCACGAGCCTGCGCGTGCTGAAGCAATATTTGCGGCGCGGAATCTCGATGACGCTCGTCGGCTCGAGCGGCGTGGGGAAGTCCTCCGTCGTGAATCGCATCCTCGGCGAGGAATACCAGTGGACCGACGAGGTGAATGCAACCACCGGCAAGGGCCGCCACAGCACGACCGCGCGCGAGCTCATCGTGCTCCCCGGCGGCGGCATCCTCATCGACAATCCCGGCATCCGCGAAATCCACATGTGGACCGATGAGACCACGCTGCGCGAGCGTTTCGCCGACATCGAGGGACTCGCTGCGGAGTGCCAATTTCACGACTGCAAACACGGCACCGACAAGGGCTGCGCCATCCGTGTTGCGATGGCTGCGGGAAAATTGAGCACCGCGCGCTTCGATGGATTTCAGAAGCTCGAGGAGGAGATCGAAAAGCTGCGCCTCAGCCGCAAAAAGCGCCAGATGACGGGCGACCGCCACATCCGCCGCCAGCAGCAGGGCAAGGAGCGAAAGTACGCCGAGCGCCGCGAACGCGACCACGAGCACGAGCCGCCGCGGCGGCGGGACTGAGTTCGGGCAGCCTTCGGGATTCGGCGTTTCGTTCAGTTCGCGTGGCCGGGCATCGGTCCCAAGCGGGGCGCGAGGTGGACGAGGAGCCGCCGCGTGCGCGCGAGCGCGGCGGAGCGGAGGGGATGATAGTACGTGTCGAACATTTGCTCCTCGGGGATCATGGCTTCGGAAATTTCGCCGAGCACCGGGACGCCGACGGAAGCGTAGAGCGCGCGGAATTGCGCGGGCATCTGCTGCGCCGCCGGCGTGTCGTATTCGGGGCGGTGGCAGAGGGTCGGGAAAGTGGCGAGCACGCGCACGCGGTTCACTTTCGCCCATGCGCAAAATTCGCTGATGGCCGCGAAGCCGGGCGGCGACGGCGGCAGGCCGTATGCGGGCACGGCGCAGACGGCGGAGCGGGTGGCGGAATGTGCGGGGCGTTTTTCCGGCACCGCGCCGGTCTGGTCGCCGTGGCTGTTGATGTCCGCGAGCACGCCGCGCGTGAATTCCGCGGCGACCGCGTCGGGCCGTGGTTTTTGGAAGACTGCGCGCAGTCCGTCCCACAGCCGGCCAGCGGGAGTGAGCAGTGCGAGTTTGAACTGCTGCGCGAAACCCAGGCTGCGCACGTAGGCGACATCGTAGGCGAGGACGTAGCTCACGAGCAGGTCGTCGCCCGTGTCGCCGCCGAGTTTTCCGGCGAGGAATGGCTCGTATTCAAAGGCGAGCAGCACGGTGTCTCCGGGACGGCAGACTTGGCGCGTGAGGTGCAAAATCACGTCCGTGCCGAGCGAGGCATTGGTGCCGAAATTGACCGCGTGCACGCCGGTCTGGCGCTCGATTTCCTCCGCGTTGAGGCCGTAGAGCGCCGAGGATCCGCCGACGATGAGCAGCTTCGGTCCGGCGGTCGCGGCGGCGATTTTGAGTTTCGTTTCCACGATGGCGTGCAGCCAGGTCCACTGCCTGGCCGGCAGGCCGAGTTGCAGGAAAAACAGTCCCGCATACGCCGCCGCGGCGAGCAAAAATCCCGCCGGGATGCAGAGAAAAAATGAGCGGGGGATTTTCACGGAGAAGCGGAGACGCGCTCAGAAATTGAAATAAATAAACGGACTCGGCCGCGCGATGAACCAACTGCACACGACGAAAAAAAGCAGCACGCCGAGGACGAGTCCGCTGGTCGCGCTGAACGCAAACCGCATACGCGAGGAAGCCGCGACCGGCTCGAGCACGGGCTCCGCGGCGCGCAAAAGCTGCTGCGTGTTCGGTGCAAAAAAGACGATGAGCAGCAGCGCGGCCATCCAGCGCATCCCTGGCTTGTAGAAATTCACCGCGAGGTTTTTTTCCGTGAATTGGAATCCGATCTTTTCGAGCAGCGGACCGGGAGAGCGTTTCGGATCGTTGACACCCTCGGGGATCGTGAAGCCGTTCAGCCCCGCCATGCTCGCGATCACGCGACCGGCTTGTGGCAGCGTCTTGGCGCGGAAGAAAACCCATGCGTAGAGCACCGCGATAAACGTGACGATCACGCACGCGCCGCGGTAGCTCCAGTGTGTCGTGAACCGCCACCCGCGCGCCTCGCGGAATGTTCGCCACCCGTGCGCGATCACCAGATACGCGCCGTGCAGCGCGCCCCACACGAGGAACGTCCACCCCGCGCCGTGCCACAGTCCGCTGACGATCATGGTGATCAAAATGTTGAGCAGGTGCCGCGCTTTGCCGCAGCGGTTTCCGCCGAGCGGAAAATACAAATATTCGCGGAGGAAACGCTGTAGCGTGATGTGCCAGCGCCGCCAAAATTCCACGATGCTCCCGGCTTGGTACGGCGAATCGAAATTGCACGGAAACTTCATCCCGAACATCCGTGCGAGGCCGATGGCCATGTCCGAGTACCCGGAGAAATCGAAGTAGATTTGCATCGCGTAGGCGATCGTTCCGAGCCAGCCGTCGAACCACGTGATCGGCCCCGATTCCGCCGCGCCGTACACGATGTCGGCGAAGCGCGACGCGGGATCGGCGAGGAGCACTTTTTTGAAAAGTCCGAGCAGAAACATGGCGATGCCTGCGCCCATGTCGTTGCGGTTTGCCTTGAGCTGCCGGTTGGCGAATTGCGGGATGATTTCCCAATGCCGCACGATCGGCCCTGCGATGAGATGCGGGAAAAACACGACGAACACTGCGTAATCGAGGAGGCGGTAGTGCAGCTTTGCGTTGCGAAAAACGTCCACGAGGTAGCCGATCTGCGTGAACGTGAAAAACGAGATCGCGAGCGGCAGCATGATGTCCAGCCGGGCAAACGTGTGACCGCTCGCACGGCCGAGTGCTTCGAGGAGAAAGTTCGTGTATTTGTAGTAGCCGAGGAGCAGGAGATTGACCGAGACGCTCGCGGTGAGCGCCCAGCGCGCCGCGGGCCGCCCGCGCCAAGCCGTGACGGCCTCGGCTGCCGCGAAATTGAACGCGATGGAAAACAGCAGCAGCGACACGTACTCGACTTTCCACCAGCCGTAAAAAAAGAGCGATGTGAGCAGTAGCCACCACTTTCGCGCGGGCTGCGCGCGCGCCGGGATCGCAAAAAATCCCGCCACCGCAATCGGCAAAAAAACAAAGATGAACTGCCAGGAACTAAAGAGCATTCAGGCCGCGCGCGGGTGGGGGAGCAATGCGGCGCGCGTCTTCCCGCCGTGCAGCGCGGATCGATCCGTGGGAGTCATCGCGGCGACGCTGCCAACGCGCCGCGCGCGGTGTCAAGGTGTGCAGCGTGTTCTTGCGCCGCGCAGGTGGGTGCGGAATGCTCCGCGCCCTATGTGGAAAGGCCGCTTCAAAGAACCCACCGCCGCGCTGCTTGCGTCGTTCAGCGAGAGCATCAGCTTCGACTGGCGGCTCTGGCGGCATGACATCGAGGGCTCCATCGCGCACAGCGCCGCGCTGGAAAAAGCCGGACTGATTTCGAAAAAGGAGCGCGCGCAGATCGTCGCGGGCCTCGCGGAAATCGGCGAGGAAATCGCGGCGGGGAAGTTCCGGTTCAAAGTGGAACTCGAGGACATCCACATGAACATCGAAGCCGAGCTGACGAAGCGCATCGGCGACGCGGGCGCGAAGCTGCACACGGCGCGTTCGCGCAACGATCAGGTCGCGCTCGATCTCCGGCTTTGGCTGCGCGACGAGGCGGATGCGGTTGCCGAATTGTTGCGCGATTTGCAGCGCTCGCTGGTCTCGCTCGCAGATCGGAATCGCGACGTGATCATCCCCGGCTACACGCACCTCCAGCGGGCGCAGCCGGTTTTCTTCACGCATCATTTGCTCGCGTACGTCGAGATGCTGGAGCGCGACCTCGGCCGTGTCGCGGATTGCCGCAAGCGCATGAACGTCCTCCCGCTCGGCAGCGGCGCGATTGCGGGCTCGACGATCGTGCTCGATCGCCAGCTCGTCGCGAAGCTGCTCGGCTTTCCCGCCATCACGCAAAACTCGATGGATGCCGTGAGCGACCGCGACTTCGCCGTCGAACTGCTCGCCGCGCTCGCGCTGGTGGCGACGCACCTTTCGCGACTGAGCGAAGACGTGATCCTGTGGGCTTCGAGTGAGTTCAAATTCATCACGATCAGCGATGCCTACACGACGGGATCTTCGCTCATGCCGCAGAAAAAAAACCCCGATGTCGCGGAACTCACGCGCGGAAAAACCGGCCGCGTGATCGGCAATCTCGTCTCACTCCTCACGACGCTGAAGGGCCTGCCGATGACCTACAATCGCGACATGCAGGAGGACAAGGAACCGGTCTTCGACAGCGTGGACACGGTGAAGGCCGCGCTCGCCGTTTTCGCCGGAATGCTCGACGGCACGAAGGCAAACGCCGCCGCGTGCGCCGCCGCCGTCGCCGATCCGATGCTGCTCGCGACGGATGTCGCCGACTACCTTGTGAAGCGCGGCGTGCCTTTTCGCAGCGCGCACGAAATCGTTGGCAAGGCCGTCGCGCTCTGCACTTCGCGCGGCTGCGATCTCCCGCAGATCCCGCTCGCCGACTGGCGCGCACTTTCGCCCGCGTTTGAGAAGGACGTGGCCAAGTGCTTCGACCTGCGCGCCGCGATGGCTGCGCGCAAAGGAATCGGTGCGCCGTCCCCGCGCAACGTCGCCGCACAGCTCGCGCGCTGGAAAAAATCACTCCGTTAACCGCCATGGACCGCTTTCACCGTTTCATTCAAAGTGGCGAGGGCTGGAATGTCGTCTCCAGCGAGCAGCAGTTCGCGAATCCGTACGTCGAGGTGTACCGCGCGACCGTGACTTCGCCGACGCGGCCGAAGCCGTTCACATGGACGGTCGTGCATCGCAAGGGCGCGGTGGTTGTCGTGCCGATGACGGCGGACGGGCGCTTCATCCTCGTGCGGCAGGAGCGCGTGCCGATCCGCGCGACGATCTGGGAATTTCCCGCGGGGCAAATTGACGACGTCGCCGAGCCGGATGTGATCCGCGCGACGGGCTTGCGCGAACTCGCCGAGGAAGCCGGCTACGAACTCGCGCCAGGCGGCGAGGTCATCGCGCTCGGGCATTTTTTCCCGAGTTCGGGATTCACGGATGAGCACAGCCATCTCGTGCTCGCGCGGCCGGTCGTTCCCGCGGCCGCGGGCGCGAAGCCCGACGAGGCGGAATCGATCACGGACTGCCGCGCATTTTCTGCCGGGGAAATGCGCGCGATGATCGCGTCGGGCGAAATTTGCGATGCGAATACGCTGTGTGCCTTTGCGCGGATGGTCGCGATGGGGCTGCCGGCAAAGTAGGATCGAGTGGCAAGCGGAGCGGTGTGCGTCCCGCCGGCCAGCTCGTCCGCCGCAGGCCTCATCTTTTTTTCGATGCTGGTGCGCGCTCGGAAATGCGGAAGGGGAGTGACGCTGCGCGTGGTGTCGTCGTGGCCGCGGGGACGGACGGCGTTCCGCGCCATCCCGCCGCCGTTGCCCATCCTGCCGCGCGAGGTTGAGAAACCTCGCCTACTTAGCCGCGGGCTTCCGCTCGCGCCTACGCGTCCGTCCGGCTGAGGATCCATGCGGCACCGCCGCAGGTGACGATGGCTCCGACGGCGAGGAAGAGCAGATCGCCGGCGATGAACGAGAAGTCCGCGTTGCGCAGATTGGCCATGCGGAAGGCTTCGCAAAAATGGGTGAGCGGGAAGATTTCCGACACGAAGCGTACGCCGTCGGGGAGGCGCTCGATGGGCGCGAATGCGCCGGAAAGCGGGAAGACGGGCAGCAGGTAAAACACGGCAAATTGGATCGCCTGCGTCTGCGTGTGGCAGAACGCAGAGATGAGCAGGCCGGACCCGAGCGAGCAGAGCAGGAAAAGCAGGCAGATGATCCCGAGCATGAGCGGCTGCCGGAAATGCACGCCAAAATGAAAGTGCGCGACGCCGATCGTGACGCCGATGAGGAAGAGCGAAATGCCGAGGTATGGCAGCACTTTTCCGATGACGATCTCCATGCGGCGCAGCGGCGTGACGATGAGCTGCGCGAGCGTGCCGGACTCGCGTTCGCGCGCGATGGTGCAGGCCATGAGCGTGACGGTGAGGAGCTGCAGGATGAGGCCGATGATGCCGGGCGTGACGTAGTCAATGAACCGCAGTCCGGGATTGTAGAGGATGCGCGTGTCCGTTTTCCACGGCTGTACGAGTTTTTGAAAGGCGACCTTCAGCTTGCTGCGGTTCGCTTCCGGCTGGTTTTTTAGCACATCGAAAATCTCCGGCGGCAGTTCCTCGAGCAGCGGCTTCACGGTGAGTTCCTGCACATTTTCCTGGCCCTGGAAATCGCCGAGCATTTCACGCAGCCGGCCCTCGAGTTCCTCGGCGGAGGTTGCGTCGGTGCCGTCGAGAAAAAGCTGGAGCGGCGCGGGCGTGCCGGCTTCGAGCGTGCTCGTCCAGTCGCGCGGGATGACGAGCGCGGCGCCCACGCCGAGGCGGAGCAGATCGGGATCGGCACCGGTGTCCTTTGTCGTTTTCCACGCGAAGGTTTTCTTTTTTCCAAGCAGCTCGGCGAGCTTCGCGCTTTGCTCGGTGCGGTCGCGATCGATGATGGTCGCGGGCACGCCGGTGAGCTCCGTCGCCTCGAAGGCGTAGCCGAAGAGCAGCGTGAAAAACGGCGGCAGAATGAAGATGAGCGCGAGGATGCGCTTGTCGCGCCAGACATGGAGAAATTCCTTCACGGCGACGCTGCGGATGGCGTTCCAAATCGAGCGAAGGTTCATGCGGCGGGGAGATCGAGAAGTTCGGCGTAGCCCTGCGACCATGCCTTGAAGACGTCCTCCATGTCGGGCTCCACCCAATCGTGGCTGATCCATTTCAGATCGGGGAAAGGCCACGCGCGCTGCCAGTCGGCGAGCAGGCGCCCGGGTTCGGCGGCGTAGAGGCGTGCGCGACCGCTGCGCAGGGTGGCATCGAGCACGCCGGGCGCATTTCGCAAGGCGGCGAGCGCGGGCATCACGGGTTCGATTTCGAGTTCGAGCAGCTTGGATTTGAACGATTCTTTCAGCCGCCGCGGCGTCTCTTTCACCAGCAGCCGGCCCTCGCGCACGAAGCCGACTTCCGTGCAGCGCTCAGCCTCATCCATGTAGTGAGTGGTGACAAAAATCGTGGTGCCGTTCGTGCCGAGTTCATAGAGCAAATTCCAAAGCTGCTGGCGGTGCACGGGGTCGAGTCCGCTCGTCGGTTCGTCGAGAAAAAGCAGCGGCGGCGAGTGGACGAGCGCGCAGGCGAGCGCGAGCAATTGTTTCATGCCGCCGGAAAGCTGGCCGGCCATTTCATCGCGCTTTTCGACGAGGTCCATCTGCGCGAGCAGCGTCTCGAGGCGGGGCGCGAGCGTCTCGTGCGGGACGCGAAACGCGCCGCCGAAAAACTCGAGATTTTCGGTGACGGTCAGATCGGGATAGAGGCTGAATTTTTGCGCGACGTAGCCGAATTTCGAGCGGATGCGGTAGCGGTCCGTCCACACATCGAGCCCCTCGATGAAGCCGTGGCCGGAAGTGGGTTTCGTGAGGCCGCAGAGCATCCGCATCGTCGTTGTTTTGCCTGCGCCGTTCGCGCCGAGGAAGCCGAAGATTTGGCCGCGCGGAATGGACATCGTGAGGTCGTTCGCGGCGATGGTCGAGCCGTACGCCTTCCGCAAATTTTGCAACACGATGATCGGGTCCGACATGGGCGTGCAGGGTTAGCAGAGGCGGAAAAATTGCGCAACACGCGCGCGGCGATCACAGCGCGGAATCAGGCAGCGCCCGCCATGCGGCAAGTTGACACCCCTGCCATACGTCCACTAGTCGCGCGGTTGCGATTCTCCACACGACCACCGCCATGCGCACCCTTTTCGCAGCCACGTTTTTCCTCATTTTTGCGGCGGCGATTTCGCCATCGCTGGCCGAGCCGGTCGCGGAGATCCAGTCGTTCTCGAACTTCAAGGAAGTGGATCTGAAAAAGCTCGGCAAGGGCGAGGTGATCACGGCGAGCGGGCCGACGATGCGCTTCTCGCGCGGGCTGGAAGTGGAGTCGCTTTTCATTCTGCCGATGCCGGTCGCGAAGGCGAATGATGCGCAGGCAAAATGGGACGGGATGCGGCATGCGGAGTTGAAAGTTTACCAGCATGTGGACTTGCCCCGCCGCCCGTCCGCGCAGGATTTTCAGGGCATCGCGTCTGCGCCGAAAAATCGTTCGGTCGAGAAATTTGTGACCGCGACGGAGAAGCTGAATCCAGAGCGACCGGAACTGCAGATGAGCGCGGCGGAGGCGAAGAGCGCGGGAAAATTTTCCGGCGGCGGCAAGGGCGGGATGCCGGCGGATGTGAGCGCGTTTTGGATCAATCTGATGCACAATCGGGCGACTGCGTTTGCGGCGAGCGGGCTCGTGGGACAGCCCGCGTATGCTGGCCGCAGCGGCAATGCGAACCCGCGCGAAGAGGCGGCGCAACTGCTGGGCGAGCGGCCCGCAATCCGGAAGCAATTCTCCGCACTCGCGGCGACGATGACCGGCGGCGGCGGCGGAAATCCGGCGCTGTTTTACGAGTTGTTTGATGTCGAGGGACGCGCGGCGCTTTCGCTCGGCGCGACGTATTCGCGCGCGGCCGGCGAGAACGTGCAGAGCGGCACGATGCAGTTTTATTCGAGCGACGGATTTTTTGTGCTGCTCAGTTTATCGCAGATGTGGCCGGTGCAGAGCGACGGCAAGACCGAGACGCTCGTCTGGCGGACGGACCTGCTTTCCTCGGCGCAACTGGGCGACCTGCGTGGCATCGAGCGCTCGGGCGCTTCGGTCGCGATGCGCAAGGAAATTCAGAAAAACATCAGCGCGATGGCGAAAGATATTTCCTCGCAGCGCTAAATCCGGCAGCTACTTTCCAAAACTATGAAACCATCCTTCATCCTCACCTCACTCTTCATCGGCTCGGCCGCGTCACTTTTCGCGGGGCAGCCGGTCAAGGAAACCGTGACCACCACGGCCTCCGGCGCGACCATCAGCCAGGAATTCGAGGCGAACTACGGCGCGAGCGCGGCGGCGCGCAGCAATGTAAGTCCCACGCGCAATGCGAACGTCTCCGAGCAGAGCGCGCACGTCGAATACGTCCTCTCCTACGCGGTGCCGGAGCGGCCGATCATCCGGATCGGCGCGGCGTACGACCGGTTTGATTTTGATCTGAAGGGCCGCGGTTTCATCCCGAGCGCGCTGCAGTCGGCGAACCTCGTCGTGGGTCTGGACTTGAAGATCCACGAAGTCCTCCTGCGAATCGAGGCGCAGCCGGGATTTTACGGCGACGACCGCGGATTCAACGGCAGCGACTTCAACGTGCCCGTCGTGCTCGGGGCCTCATACGTCGTGAGCAAGGATTTTCAGTGGGTCGCCGGACTGTATTTCAATCCAAATTACTACAACTACGTGACGGGCGGCGTGGGCTTCCGCTGGCAAATCAACGACCGCTGGGTGCTGAACGCGGTGCCGCCGAATCCGCGCCTCGAATACAAGGCGACGGACGACCTCACGCTCTACGCTGGCGGGCAGATCATCGTTTCGAGTTTCCGCGTGAACGAAAACTTCGGCAGCAGCACGCCGGGCCGCAACTATCGCAACGCGCTCGTGGACTACACGGAAATCCGCACCGGCGCGGGTGCCTCGTTGAAGCTCGGTCGCAAGGGCGCGCTCGATCTGGAAGTCGGCTACATGCCGTATCGCGACTTTGATTTTCACAAGGTCGGCGACAACTACCAGACGAAGAGCGGCGCGATCTACGGGCAGGCGGGGATCAAGCTCAGCTTCTAGCCCGTCCAGAAAATGTCGCGCGCGGTCGCGCGGGCTCGCGTGCGCGACGCCTGTCGCGGCGACCGGATTTCTCCGAAGATGCCGCGTTTCCAGCGGTTCACTTTGGTGCGTGAATTCCGCTTCCCACGCGCCGCCAGACTCCCCATCTTCCGCCGCCCATGTGGTTTCTAAAGCCCCTTTTTAAAAAGCGCGACGAGCAGTTGCAGAGCGGTGGCGACATCGTGAAGCCGTTCCTCGATCATCTCGAGGATCTGCGGTGGACGCTGATCAAGATGGTGGCGGTGCTCGCGTCGGCGATGATGCTCGCGTTTGGCTTCCGGAAACATCTTGCCGGCGCTCTCGCCTTTCCACTCCGGAAGGCGCTCGGCGAGGGGAGCGAGAGCACGCTCATCAGCATCAATCCGATCGAATCGGTGACGATGTCGTTCACACTGTCCTTCTACGCGGGCATCGTGGTCTCGTTTCCGTTTCTGTTCTATTTCCTCGCCGAATTCCTGCTGCCTGCACTGACGCGAAAGGAAAAAAAATACGTCATGCCGGCGGTTGGTGTCGGATTCGGGCTCTTCATTTTGGGCGTGATGCTGGCCTTCCAGTATGTGCTGCCGCCGACGCTCCGTTGGCTGCACAGTGACGCCACGGGATTTGGGGTGCGGCCGAGTTGGACGATGAAAGAGTACTACGGCTTCGTGACGCACATGTGCATCGCCGTGGGCCTCGTTTTCGAGTTGCCCGTGGTGATGGTCACGCTCAGCGCCATCGGTCTCATCAGCTATGCTTGGCTGAAAAGCATGCGTTTGTACGGCTACGCGATCGCGCTCGTGCTCGCGGGCATCATCTCGCCGACGCCGGATTTGTTCATGCTCTTCATTTTCGCGCTGCCGATCATGGCTCTGTTCGAGCTGTGCATTTGGATCGTGTGGTTCCTCGAGCGTCGCCGTGCGAAGGAGGAAAAAGCCGAGGAATCGCGCCCGCAGTCCGTCGCGCCGCCGCCGCCGGAGGAGGAGTACCACCACCACGACGAGTATCACGACGATCCGAATCACGATTCGTCCGGCGAATACAACGGCGATCACCCCGAGGGCGGCGAACATTCCGCCCACGAAGAGCCGCCAAAGCCAGACAAACCGGACGAGCCGAAGAGTCCCGACAAGCCGCAGACTTAGCGATCACTGTCCGCGATCGGAGCGGTCTCGACGCACCTTCACGCACCTTTACGCGCTGCGGAAAACGGGCAATCCTCCGCGGATGAAGCTCCTCTTTGCCTGCCTCCCGATCTGGCTGCTCGCGTGCGTCGCGCTCGCGGTGAATTCGCTTGAGCAGGAATTTCTCTGCCCGATCTGCGGCACGCATTGGGAGCAGCGGATCGAGACCTCCGGCCGGTCGCGCGGGCTGCGACTGGACCTGCGGCAACTTGGCGATGTCGTCGATCCGCCGACGCTGCCGCAATGCCCGAAATGCCGCTTTCCGCTGTTCAGCGATCGGCTCCTCGAGCAGGCCAGAGATCCTGCAAAAGCGAATGCTTTCAAGCGGCTCCGCACCTTCGTCCTCGGCGCGGATTTCCAGATGCTCACGGCCAAAAATCCGCCGTATTTCGCGCTCGCGCTGGTGCAGGGCATGAACACGCGGAATCCCACGCCGCACCGCTATCTCGCGCTCAGCTACCTGCGCGCCTCGTGGCAGGTCGAGGATCGCGAAGCGGTGTGCCGCCGGCTTTTGGAAAAAGCGCGCGAACATTACGCCGCCGCGCTCGACGAAATTTCCGCGGAGGATCCGCGGCGCGCCGATCTCGCGCTGCTCTGCGGCGAGATCGAGCGGCGGCTGGGAAAATGGGACGACGCCGAGCGCCGCTTCCGCGAACTGGAGTCGTCGGATTTTTTGAAAGGCACGCCGCGCGCCGCCATCCCGGAGCTTCAGCGCAAGCTGATCGCGCGGCACGATTCCGCGCCGCACACGCTCGAGGACGCGGTGGCCGCGGTGGCCGCGGTGGACCGCCCGGTGCCGGCGCGGGAGATTCGATTTGAAAATCCCGGACAAATTTCCATGGCCGCAAATCGCTGGGAAGACCGCCTCGTGATGCGACCGGAGGCACCACCGTTCCCCGCACCCGTGCCGGACCTGCCGGCCGTGCTTTTCGAGCTGCCCGAGCCGGTGCTGCAACTTCCCTCCGGCCCGGCGGAAAGACCCGAGGCCGGTCTCATGCTCGGATTGCCGCCGACGGGCGCGCAGACTCGGATGCCGGATTTTGCGCCGGAGCAAAAGGAGGGTGCCGTGATGAAGGCCGGCCTGCCGTCCGCCGCACCCGCGCACGTGCCGCCGGTGAAAGTGGAACCTCCTCCTCGCGACAAACCCGCCGACGCCGCGAAGCTGAATTCGCCGCCGAAGGAGCCTGTGCTGCCGCCGATCGCCGAGGGGCCGAAGCCGCTGGCGGCGGACGACGCGCCCGTGAAAGCGCCGCCGCCGCCGGGTCAGCCTGATTCTAATTTTTCCGACAGCCCCGACTGATAATCCTAACATGCCCGCACAGCCGCTCAACCGCCGCACTTTTCTCCAAGGACTCGGGGTCAGCATGGCTGTGCCGTTTCTCGAAGCGATGCTGCCGCGCACGGCGTCCGCCGCGGCGGGCGCGGGGCGTGTGCCGATTCGCACGGCGTTTATTTACGTCCCGAATGGCGTGAACATGGCGGACTGGACGCCGGCGCAGACCGGCGCGGATTTTCAACTGCCGTTCGCGCTCGAGCCGCTGCAGGCGCACAAAAACGACGTGCTCATCCTCACCGGGCTCACGCAGGACAAGGGCCGCGCGAATGGCGACGGCGCGGGCGATCACGCACGCGCGGCCTCGTCGTGGCTCACCGGCGCGCAGCCGCTGAAAAGCGAGAGCACGCGCATCCGCGTCGGCGTGTCGGCGGATCAGGTGCTCGCCGATGCCGTCGGGCGGCAGACGAAATTTCCGAGCATCGAACTCGGCGTGGAGCCTGCGCGGCAGGGCGGCAAATGCGACAGCGGCTACGCCTGCGCGTACTCGAACAACATTTCCTGGCGCAGCGAGACGACGCCGAGCGGCGCGGAGATCAATCCGCGGCTTGTCTTCGAGCGGCTCTTCGCGGCGTCGAGCCCGAAACTCGCGCGCGAAGGCGCGGGCCGCCGCGAGCGCCAGCGCAAGAGCATCCTCGATTTTGTCCTCGAAGATGCGCGCACGCTGAGCGCGAAAGTCGGCGGCAGCGACCGGCAGAAGCTCGACGAGTACCTCACCGCGGTGCGCGAAATCGAAGCGCGGGTCGAGGCCACGCAGCGCAGCGTCGCCTCCGTGCAGCACGCCGGAATCATCGAGGCGTACGACGTGCCCGAGGTGATCCCCGAGAGCTACGAGGAGCACGCGCGGCTGATGCTCGACATGATCGCGCTCGCTTTTCAAACCGACAGCACACGCGTGGCGACGTGCATGCTCGCGAACGAGGGCAGCGGACGCAGCTACCGAAATCTTGGCATCACGCGCGGGCACCACGAGCTTTCGCACCACCAGGGCAACGCGGAAAACATCCGGCAGATTCGCGAGATCAACCGCTTCCACGTGCGGCAGTTCGCCTACCTCATCGGCAAGCTCAAGAGCATGCCCGAGGGCGACGGCACGGTGCTCGACAATACAGCGATCCTCTACGGTGCCGCGCTCGCCGATGGCAACCGCCACGAACACGAAAATCTCCCGCTCGCCCTCGCGGGCCGCGCCGGTGGAAGCGTGATGACGGGGCGCCACCTCCGCTTCACTTCGGAAACGCCGATGTGCAATTTGCTGC
>JBBQJR010000018.1:0-18190 GCA_038326125.1 Chthoniobacterales bacterium | reverse complement strand
GCGAGGAATTGCCGACAGTCGCGCTGATGATCGTGCTGGATCGCTCGGGCTCGATGACGGCGCAGGCTGGCGGGCAGACCAAGATCTCGCTCGCGGACCAGGGCGCGGCGCTCGCGCTGAATGTGCTCGGTGCCCGCGACTATTTCGGCGTGCTGGCGGTGGATACGCGCGCGCATGTCGTCGCGCCGCTGGAGCGGCACGGGGCGAAGGAGCCGATCGTGCAGCGCATCCTCGCGATCACGGCGGGCGGCGGCGGCATCTACGTTTACACGGGGCTTGCGGAAGCGTTTCAGGCGATGCGGGAGGTGAATGCGCGCATCAAGCACGTCATCCTTTTTTCCGATGCGGCGGATGCGGAGGAAAAGATCGCGGGCGAGCAGCCGGACGGCGCGCAGGGCGGCGGGAATTCGCTCGATCTCGCGAGTGCGATGGCGGCGGCGAAGATCACGACATCGGTCGTCGGGCTCGGCAGTGAGCAGGACAAGGATGTGCCGTTTCTCCGGCAGCTCGCGGAGCGCGGGCAGGGGCGATTTTACCTCACGAATGATGCGACCACGCTGCCGCAGATTTTTTCCACGGAGACGATGAAGGTCGCGCAGTCCTCGATCGTCGAGGAGCCGACGCTCGCGGTGCCGGTCGCGAAGTCGCCGCTCACGGCGGGCATTGACTGGGCGCAGTCGCCGCTGCTGCTCGGCTACAACGCGACGAAGCCGAAGCCGACCGCGGAGGTCTTGCTCGCGACCGAGCGCGGCGAACCGCTGCTCGCGACGTGGCGCTACGGGCTCGGGCAGACGGCGGCATTCACGAGCGATGCGAAGGCGCGCTGGGCGGCGGAGTGGATGCCTTGGCCGGGCTACGCAAAATTCTGGGTGCAGACGGTGCGCGGGCTGCTGCGGAAAAGCGGGGCGGCGGCGTTTGAAATCACACGCAGCGAGAGCGGCGATGCGCTCGACATCCGCGTGGATGCGGTGACGCCGGAGGGTGTATTCCGCAACCGGCTGCCGATCACGATCCACGCGCGCACGCCGGATGACAGCACGCAGAGTGTGGCTGCCGTGCAAGACGCGCCGGGCAGCTATCGCGGGAAAATTTCACTGCCGCCGGAGGGCATCACGGTGGTGAATGTTTCATCGCGCGATTTGCCGGATGGCGGGATGACGTTTGCGCACGCGCGCAGCTATCCGCGGGAGTTTCTGGCGAGCGGGACAAATGAAACGCTGCTGCGCGAAATCGCGGCGACGGGAGGCGGGAAGTTTCATCCGAAGCCGGAGGAGATTTTTGCGCGAGCGGAGCATCCGGCGCAGCGGCGACGCGACCTCTCGAATTGGTTTTTCATCGCGGCGCTGGCGCTGCTGCCGCTCGATATTTTTCTGCGGCGCAGGACGTGGCGGTGATGCTCAGCAACGCGGCGCTTTGACTTCGCGCGGGCTTCGCGTATCTCTCGGTTTCCAATGCCGACACTGCACTTCACCAAGATGAATGGAGCCGGGAATGACTTCGTGATGCTCGACAATCGCGACCTGAGCCATGCGCTCGACAAGGCTGCCATCGCGCGGCTTTGCGACCGGCATCGCGGCGTGGGCGGCGACGGACTTATCGCGGTGGAACCTGCGCAGAATGGTGCGGATTTCCGAATGCGGTATTACAATGCCGACGGCGGCGAGGCGGAGATGTGCGGGAATGGTGCGCGGTGTTTTGCGCGGTTTGCGAGCCGTCTCAGCGGGAGAAATGGCGCGATCACTTTCGAGACGATGGCCGGCGTGATCGGCGCGCGGCTGCTCGGCGATGAAGTGCAACTCGCGATGTCCGCACCGCATTCGCAGGCGCTCGGCGCGGCGCTGGATGTTGCGGGCGAAAAGCTGATCGTGCATTTCCTGAACACGGGCGTCCCGCACGCGGTGGTGTTCGTGGAGGATTTGGAAAAGACGGACATTGTGCGGCGTGGCGCGGCGCTGCGCTTTCACCCGCACTTTGCGCCGAAGGGGGCGAATGCGAATTTCGTCGGAAAGCTGCCGGACGGCTCGATCGCGATCCGCACGTACGAACGCGGCGTGGAAAATGAGACGCTGGCGTGCGGCACGGGCGTGACGGCGGCGGCGCTGATTTTTGCGCAGCTCACCGGCGCGACTTCGCCCGTGCGCGTGAAAGTGCGCGGGGGCGACACCTTGCAGGTGGGCTTTGCCGAGGACGGTGACGGCTGGAAAAATGTGACGCTCACCGGACCGGCGGATTTCGTTTTCGAGGGCGAGGCGCTTCTCTGATCTCGCGGCGATTTCGCCTTGCGAGCCGCGCGGGGCCGCCTAGGCTCCGGCCAACCCAAAGCCGCCTGCATTTATGATTGAACTCGAGGTTTACGCCGCCGGAATCCGCAATCTGGAAAAGATTTTGGAACTCGATCACGAACTCGAGGCGCTCCCGGGCCTGCACTACAAAGTGGATAGCAATCACGACATCATCTACTTGGAATTCGACCATCCCTCGGTCTCGGTTCAGGAGTTGAAAGGCATCTTCGCCAAGCTGGGTCTGGATGCGAAATTCGTCGGCACGATTCCGCCGGAGATGAACCCGAAGAAAACGCGGACGCAGCCCATCCGCCTGCCCGCCTAGGTGCGCCTATTTCCACCCGGGAAATCATCGGTGCTGACGGAGGTGATGCGGAGAAAATCTCATCGCCCGCACGCATGATCACTGCCATCGGTCGCTCCGTCCTGCGAACGGCGACTTACCTCGGGCAGCTCGGGCTGCTGGCGGTGGAGACGGTGAAGGCCATGTTCACCGCGCGCATCCGGTGGCGGCTCGTGCTGGAGCAAATCGTCGAGATCGGCACGCGTTCGCAGGTCGTGGTGGCGGTCACGGGCGCGTTCACAGGCGCGGTGTTTTCGGCGCAGATCGTTTTTCAGTTTCACAAAATCGGGATGGATTCCGCGAGCGGCTCGATCTCTTCGCTGGCGCTTTTCCGCGAACTGGGACCCGTGCTTTCGGCGATCATGATCTCCGGTCGCGTCGGCGCGGCCATCGCGGCGGAGATCGGCACGATGAAAGTCACCGAGCAACTCGATGCGCTGCGTTCGCTCGGCGTGAGCCCGATTGACTACCTCGTGGTCCCGCGCTGGATCGCGCTCATGGCCTCGATGCCGCTACTCGTCGCGGAGGCGTGCGCACTGGGCCTCGCAGCCTCGTACATCATCGCCATCCCGATGCTCGGCGTCGCGGAGGCGCCGTATCTGCGAAACCTCTTTTTTTACACGCACCTGAGCGACATCGCCATCGCGCTGATCAAGGGTTTCGTCTTCGCCGTCGTGATCGCCTGCGTGAGCTGCCACGAGGGGCTGGCGACTGCCAACGGCGCGGCCGGCGTGGGGCGCGCGCCGACCCGCGCGGTGGTTATTTCCTCGCTGTCCATTCTCGGCATGAATCTTTTCCTCACGTTCGGACTGAACATCCTTTTTCCCGGCGGCCGATGATCGAAGTCCGCCAGCTCACGAAAAGTTTCGACGCCACTCCCGTGCTGCGCGGCGTGGATCTCGCCGTCGCGGAAGGGCAGACGCTCGTGGTCCTCGGCCGCTCAGGCTGCGGCAAAAGCGTGATCCTCAAGCATCTCATCGGCCTGCTCGCGCCGGATTCCGGGGAAGTCTTGGTGGATGGCGAGGACATCACGGGGCTGCCCGAGCGCAAGCTCACGGAGGTGCGGCGGAAAGTGGGGATGCTTTTTCAGAGCGGCGCGCTTTTCGACTCGATGAGCGTCGAGCACAACATCGGCTTCCCGCTCCTCGAGCAGGGTCTCCGCGACGAGCAGGAAATTGATGCGCGCGTCGCCGAGGCGCTCGAGATGGTCGAGCTCGGCGGGCAGCAGCTCAAAATGCCGGCCGATCTTTCCGGTGGCATGCGCAAGCGCGTGGGCCTTGCGCGAACCATCGTCGGCCGGCCGCGTTGCGTGCTCTACGACGAGCCGACGACCGGCCTCGATCCGATCACCAGCGACAGCATCAACCACATGATTCGGCGCTTGCAGCGCAAGCTCGGCGTCACTTCCATCGTCGTCACTCACGACATGAAAACGGCCTTTCACTGCGCGGATCGCGTCGCCCTTTTGCACGAAGGCCGCATCCATTTCGACGGCTCGATCGAGGAACTCAAGGCCTCGACGGACCCAGTGATCACCGACTTCATCGAAGGGCGCAGCGGCGAATCTGACTGATATTTTCATGACCAAAGAATCGCGCGGCATCGAATGGAAAGTGGGGCTCTTCATGCTCATCGGCCTCGGGGTCATCGCCTTCATGGCGGTCAAATTCGGCCGTCTCAGCCAAGGGCTGCAGAAGTACTACATCATCACTGCGGAGTTCCCCAACGCGAGCGGACTGCTCAAAGGATCGGACGTGTACATGGCTGGCGCGCGGGTCGGTTTCACCGCGGACGCGCCCGAACTAATCGGCGGGCGCTATGCGGTGAAAGTGGTGCTCAAGATCAAGGATAACGTGAAGATTCCCGCCGGGTCTTCGTTCCTCATCAGCTCCGCCGGTTTCCTCGGCGACTCCTCGGTCAATATCAACTGGCCAACGAACCCATCGGAGACGGATTTCATCCTGCCGGATGCGTACGTCATCGGCGTCCGGCTCGAAGGTTTCGGCGATCTTGCCTCCAAGGGCGGCGATGTGATGGGCGAATTGAAGAAGCGGCTGCAGGAACTCGAAGGACCGATCAAGGACATCCGCGACCGGGTCCTCGCCGAGAAGAATCTGAGGTCAATTGACGAGACGTTCACCTCGCTCGGGGAATTTACCGCAGGGTTGAAAAACAGCGGCAAGGGAATTGACGAAGTCATCGTGAAAGCCAAGGAGGCGGTGGATGCGTTCAAAGAGACGGCGGAGGCGGTGAAAAGTCCCATCGCAAAAATTGACGCGGCTGCCGGAGAATTGAAAACCACGCTGGCGGAATACAAGACCGCCGCGAGTTCGGCGGAGAAGGCGTTGAATTCCGCGAGGGAACTTTTTAACAAGGCCAACACCGGGAAAGGCGCGCTCGGCATGTTGCTCGCCGACAGGGAAACCGCGGACAATTTGAAGGCCCTGATCCGGAATCTGCGCGAGCACGGCGTGCTGTGGTACAAGAACAGGTAGCGGCGATCTTTTTAACGCATTTCACCCACTCCGCGCTGGCGGGGCCACCGCGGCGAAGTATCTGTGACTGCACTCCCATGAACTCCGGGCCCACCATCACGCTCCTCCGCGTGCTCTTCATTGTCTTCGCCGGCTTCCTCGGCTCGGAAATCGGCAGCAGTATTTGGGGCCTACCGAGACTCGGCCTCTGCGGGGGCGTGGCGTTCGGGCTGTGCGTGGTTTTGGCGGATCGGCTGCTCAAGGGATTTTCGCTCCGCCTGTTTTCTTCGGCGACGTTCGGACTGCTGCTCGGCCTCGTCTCCTCGCGGCTGCTGCTCGCTTCCGGGCTGCTTTATTGGACGCGCCCGGAGGTGCAGTGGCTCATCAGCCTCACGGTGTATGCGACGCTGGGCTACCTCGGCATGATGCTCGCCATGCGCAGCAACCGCGACGAATTCGCGCTCATCATCCCGTACATCCGCTTCCGCGAGCAGAGCCCGCAGGACATGCCGCTCCTCGTGGATTCGAACATCATCATTGATGGCCGGCTCGCGGAACTCGTCGCCACCGGCTTCCTCTCGCACTCGCTCATCGTGCCGCGTTTCATCCTCGAGGAATTGCAGACGCTCGCGGATTCGCACGACCCGGTGCGGCGGGAAAAAGGCCGGCTCGCGCTGGCAAAATTGCAGGAACTCCAGCGTGACCCGGCGCTCACCGTCACCATTCACGAGGTGCCGGTGGACCCGTTTGCCGCGGTGGATTCCAAGCTGATCCAGCTCGCGAAAATGCTCAGCGCACGCCTGCTCTCGAACGACGGCAACCTGTGCAGCATCGCGCGGCTGCAGGGCATCACCGCGCTGAATCTGAACGACCTCAACAAAGCGTTGCGCCCCGTCGTCGCCGCGGGCGACGAGATCACGCTGATGCTCACGAAGGAAGGGCGTGAGCCGCATCAGGCCATCGGCTACCTCTCGGACGGCACCATGATTGTCGTGAATAACAGCCGCGCGCAGGTCGGCAAAAGCGTGCGCGTTTCGATCAGCTCCGTGCGCCAGACCGGTGCAGGGCGGCTCTTCTTTGCGGAGCTGGCAGCGTAGCCCGCGCACGGGAGGCGGGAGGGAAAGGCAACCCCGGTTCCGACTCGGACAAATTCGGAGTTTGCGTGTCGCGGCTCCGCGACTAAGTGAAGCCCTCCTTTTTTATGAATCTCACCCGCACAGCCTACGGCACTTGGAATGGTGGCCGGTACATGCACTTCGGCGAAGCTCTCGACGAAGCGCGCTTCGACGCCTGCATCCTCCGCGCGTACGAAAAAGGCATTCGCACCTTCATGACCGCCGACGCGTACGGCAGCGGCGCGGCGGACGAGGCGATGGGCCGCGCGCTCGCTGGCGTGCCCCGCGAGAGCTACTGCCTCGTGGGACTGATCGGGCACGATTTTTACGCCACCGCGCGCGACGGGCAAAAGGGCTTCCCGCGTTTCACCGATCCGCGCCTGCGCCAGCCGCGGGATTTTTCCGCCTACGTGCGCATGGCCACCGAGCGCGCGCTCGCCCGCTGCCGGACGGATCATTTCGACTGCCTCATGCTGCACAATCCCGACAGCATCGGCTATGCGCAGGACGCCGTGTGGAGCGCGCTGGCGCGGATGCGGGAGGAAAAAATGACCGGCATGCTCGGAGTCGCGCCGGGGCCGGCGAACGGCTTCACGCTCGATTTGCTGCTGTGCTTCGAGCGCTTCGCGCCGCTCCTCGACTGGGCGATGATCATCCTGAATCCGCTCGAACCGTGGCCCGGAAACATGGCGCTCGCCGCGGCACGCAAGCACGACATCAGCCTCATCACGCGCGTCGTAGATTACGGCGGGCTTTTCCACGACGACGTGAAGCCCGGCCACACTTTCGGCGCGCGCGATCACCGCACTTTCCGCCCCCCAGGCTGGGTCGAGGCGGGCAGCGCAAAAATCGAGGTCATCCGCCCCATCGCGGAAAAGCACGGTCTGACGATGCTGCAACTCGCTTGCGTGTGGAATCTCAGCCAGTCGCCGGTGAAAAGCGTCATCCCCACGATGATTCAGGAAGTCCCGCAGACGAACGGCGCGACGGTGAAAACGATCGAGGCGAAAATTGACGAGTTGGCCGCGCTGCCGGACATCACGCTCAGCGCCGACGAAATCGCGACGCTGTCCCGCATCGGAAACAATCAGGGCTGCATGGAACTCAAAGGCGGCAACCCCGGTCACGTCGGCGATGCGCTGCCGGATCGCTGGTCCCTCAACGATGAATTATGCGCGGTCGCCGAGCGTTGGAAAATCGAACCCGCCCGCGACCTCGTCTGCACGCACGGTAAAGCGGATTGAGCGTGCGGCGCGACGGAAAGTGCGTCGGCGGCAGCCGTCTCACAGACTGCGTAGAAGTCGGACGTCCAGATGGGACGGAAGAAATGTCCGCGGAAGGCACGAAAGGACGCGGCAGCAGAGCCAGGTTTTCCTCGTCTTTTCGTGCCTTCCGTGGACTCCTCGCTGTCATTTTCCCCAGTCTCCGCAGGCGTCCGGGCAAACCGCCGTCCCGGTGTTGCCGTAAGTCCGGAGCCCTTCCAGCGAGCGCCCCAATCCAGAGAAAAATAGACCACGCCTTCTCCATGGCGCTTTTCTTGCTGCTTCCGGCATGACTCCTTCAAAACCGGTCGCTACTGTTTCCAGCAAACTTCATCGTTCGATTCCTCCGCACTGAATTCCATTCCGTCCACATCCGGCCACCCGGCTCCTCTCGGCGGTCATTTTTCACCCAGCGAAAAATGTGCAACCATCCTCCGCGAAGCCTTTTAGTCAGACATGATACCCTCATGCCATCCATTTTCCAAACCGCTTGCCAAACCTCAAATTGGCGAACTCTTTCCACTTTACATTCGGCCCTCACGACGATAAAAGGTCACCCTTGAAGAAGAACCGCTCACTCATCCCCCGAAGTACCCGTGTGCTGCTTTCCGGCCTGCTCGTCCTTTTGGTCCACGGCGCACACGCTGCGATTGTGCTGACCAATGGAAGCTTTGAGTCTGACCCCACTGTCATCGCTCCCGGCGGCTCCGGCACCGCTCCCGGCGGCGGAGACGCACCATTCACCGTTGGCAGCCTCAGTGGCTGGCAAGTGGGCGGCAGCAGCCCAGGCAACGACGTCCTCGCGTCAAATCGAAGCGGCTATTATGCGACGATTTCGAATGGCCAGGCCGCGGGTGGCGGCCCTCACAGTGGCACCCTTGCCGCGGTGTTCCCAAATTTTACGGCCTCCGGCGGCTACGACGGCTACATCTCCCAGCAGGTCCTCGGCACCAAGACTGGACAGGATTACAAAATCAGCTTTTGGCTTTCCGATCAGCTTGAGGACCAGGGCAACAACTCAATGACCGTCAATTGGGGCGGGACCATCTCGGGCAGTTCCATTGCTGGAGGCGTCAACCTTCTGGGGCCCACTCCGCAGGTCGCGAGCGTGGGCTGGACTCTTCACGAATTCACCGTGACTGCACCGACCAATGACGCACGGCTCTCGTTTATCGGTGGAAATAGTTCTGCGGCAAATCTGGTTGACGACGTCGCCGTCGTGGAGACGCCCGAGCCGGGGACAATCGTTTTGCTGGTCGCGGGTGCTGCAATGATGGGCCTGAGCCGCAGACGTCGAGCGGTTTCGTGACACCTGAAGGCCATTCTGGGCGCTAAATCCAAGCCCATTTCAACCCATCCCGGCGTGCGCATCTTCGCGCTACAGCCGGAGCGCAGCGCGGATTTCCGCCTCCCGCGATCGGTGCGCGGCTTCATCAAGCGCCGGTGAAAAAGTGACTTCGCTTGGAAGCTCCGGGATCTGAATCCAAGACCGGCAGCCGCCGAACTTCGGCGAGTCGGGAAAGACGAGCGGCGCGCTCAATTCTTCCACGCGCACGAAGGCCACGCCCACACCACGCTTTCCCTTTTCCTCCTCGTAGTGGAAGCGCTTTTCGATCTCCGAATCCTGCCACAGGTGGAAACGCGCGAGCCCCTGCACCGTCGAGAGATCATCGATCTCGCAGGTCCACTCGACGCGCGCCCGCAGCCGGATTTCATGCTGCCCATCGCTGCGCCGCACGGGGAGCGCCGTTCCCGGCGGCACTTTCAGCTTTGCCATCTGCTCGTGAAAAAGCGTCGGGAACAGAAAAAATTCCGGATGCTCAAAACGAAAGCCGGCGCGCCCCTCCGCGATGCCGCCCTTGCGGATGATGATGCTCTGCGCGCCGCGGCCGAGCGCATCGCACACCAGCGCCCATTCTTTAAAACCGATGTTCATGCCTTTTCCGATACGCGACGAAGCCGGACGGCCGCAAGTCTGACGGGCGTCCGTGCGCCTGCCGCACGTTGAAGGTTGAATGTTGCAGATCGAATGCGGAGTGTTTCCCTCGTGCCGTTCCTCCTCGATCTTCACTGCCACTCGTGGTTTTCCGCCGATGGCGTGAGCAGCCCCGAGGCATTGATCGCCAGCGCGCGCGCCAAGGGTCTCGACGGCTTTGCGATCACCGATCACAACACGTGCGACGCCTACCACTACATGGTGGATCGCGGCCTCGCCCGCCGCGACGGCACACCGGTGGCCGGGTTCCTCATCATCCCCGGCGTCGAAGTCTCGACGGCGGATGGCCACCTGCTCTGCATCGGTGCCGTGCTCCCGGAGATGAAAGGCGAGCCCGCCGCTGAAGTCGCACGCGCCATCCGGGCAGCGGGCGGACTCGCGATTCCCGCGCATCCGTACGACCGCTTCCGCGCCGGCATTCGCGAGGCGGCTCTGGAAACGCTGGATGTGGACGCACTCGAGGTCTTCAACGCCGCGATCTCGCACCGAAGCTACAATGACCGCGCGCGCGCCTACGCCACCCGCCGCGGCCTGCCGATGATCGCCGCGAGCGACGCGCACCACGAGGCATCCATCGGCACGAGCCACATGATTTTCGAGACGGAAAATTTCACCGTGCGCGGCATCCTCGATGAAATCGTGAAAGGTTCGCGACGCCACGAGCAACTCCTCTCCTTCCGCGACAAGCTCCGCAAGACGCTCAACAATTGGTTCCGCCTGCGCCGCCGCCGCACCTACACGCCACAGGCGCAGCCGCCAAAGTAGCGCCGACGATTCGTCGGCAAAAAGCGCGAGTGCCGGCGACATGTTCAAAGTCGCGCTGCGCGCGAGTCCGGCAAAGCGCAGCCGCACACTTCCGGTCACGAAAGATCACCGCGCAAAAATTCCCCGCTCGACTCCCGACCGCCCGCCCGGTGCCGACGACTCGTCGGCGCTACGGTTCACGCGAGCCGCACCGCGCGTGTCTTGTCGAGCTTCAGCACGTCGCCGGGATTCAGCTTCGGAGCCGCCTTGGCGTCGCTCACTTTTTCTCCGCAAAGCTGAATGCTCCCCTGCTCCACCAGCCGCCGCGCATCGCCGCGCGATTTGGTGATCGCGAAACATTGCGCATACGCCGCGACGACCACACTCACGACATCCGGCTGCAAGCCCGCGAGCGCCAGCGACGGCAGCTCCGCGTGATCGAGATCCTTTTTGGAAAAGCGCATCTCGAATTCCTCGCGCGCCGTCCGCGCCGCCTGCTCACTGTGGTAGCGCGCTACGATCTTCGTCGCGAGCTGCTTCTTCGCTTCCATCGGATGAATCTCCGGCAGCGGTTCGCACAGCAGCAGCTCGTAGTACCGCGCCATCAGCGCGTCGCCGATGCTCATCAGTTTGCCAAACATCATTTCCGGCACCTCCGCGATGCCGACGTAATTCCCGAGGCTCTTCGACATTTTGTTCACGCCATCCAGCCCCTCGAGCAACGGCAGCAAAAACACCACCTGCTCCTGCTGCCCCTCCTCGCGCTGCAGGGAACGCCCGACGAGGCAGTTAAAAAGCTGATCCGTCCCGCCGAGTTCCACATCCGCTTTGATCATCACCGAATCCCAGCCCTGCATGATCGGGTATTGGATTTCGTGCAGATGCACCGGCTCACCACTCGCGAGGCGCGTCTTGAAATCCTCGCGCTGCAACATCTGCTGCAGCGTCACCCGCGAGTTCAATTTGATCACCGAGTCAAACGTCATCAGCTCGAACCACTCGCCGTTGAACACCACGCGCGTGCGCGACGCGTCGAGAATTTTGAACGCCTGTTCCTTGAACGTCGTCGCGTTCGCCATCACCTCATCGTGCGTGAGCTGCCGCCGCGTTTTCGACCGCCCCGATGGATCGCCAATCATCGCCGTGAAATCGCCGATGATCAAAATCGCCTGATGCCCGAGATCCTGAAATTGCCGCAATTTTGAAAGCCCCACGGTGAAGCCGAGGTGAATGTCCGGCGCCGTCGGGTCCACGCCGAGTTTCACATTCAGCGGACGTCCGAGCCGCAGCTTCGCCAGCAGTTCCGGCTCGGAAATAATCTGCGCGGACCCGCGCTTCAGGATGTCGAGTTGTTCTTCGGGCGTTTTCATCGGAAAAGATGCGCGCGCCTGGCCGGGAGCCGCGCGACTGACTTCAAGGCTGGACTCCACCGCACGCGACGCACTCAGTTTTTGTTCAGCAGCGTTTTTACGTCCTGGATGGAAAGCGGCCGCACCTCGCCGGACCAACTCTGCCCGCTGTCCCGATCCGCTCCGAAAGGCACCCCCGCCGCACCATTTTTGTCGAGCTCCGCCTGCCGCCTTCCGCGAGCCACGAACTTCTTTTCTGCGCTCGGGAGCGTGCCGCCCTGCAGTCCCCTGTTCGCATCCGAGCTTGCCCGCGTGTCGTACGTCTTCGCCGACGCCGTCAGCCGCGCGAACCACGACTCCTTCGTCAGCGCGCTCTTCGTCGCAAACTGCCCGTCCGTGCCCGTCGCACCCTTGGCAAAAATTCCCTTGGTCTCGAAACTCTTCGTCTGCGTGCGGTTCACAAAATGAAATGTCCCGGTGGAGGCCGATTTCCCCGTCACCGAGCGCCCGCTCCCAAAATTCGCCGCGCTCGGATTGAACTCCTTCGTCCGGTCGAGTTGCATCACTTCTTCCGCGCGCGAAGTCGGCTTCGGAGAAGTCACCTCATTCAGCCGCTGCTGCTCCCGCGACCGGCTGTTCGGGAAAAGCGCAAAACGCTTGTCAATTTTCTGATCGGTCTTGGGCTCCGTCGTGCGATTGCTCCACGGCCACTGCCACGGCTTTGCCTCGAGGCCAGCGGCAGTCGCGAGCAAAATCAGCAGGGTAAAACGCATTGCGCAACCGATGCCAGCGTCGCCCCGCACTGGCAAGGGCAACTTCCTCCCGCGCCGATGCGCGAAGCAGCGTGTGCGGCGGGCAATTCGCACCTGCGACGTCAGCGAGACGCGGCTGCATTCGCGCGCTCCCAAAAATCAAGCGCCGCCTCGCGTTCGTTCACCGACGCTGAAACCGAGAGAAACTTTTCGAGCGCCGCCTTCGCCTTCGCGCCTTCATTTTGCGCCATGCGCATCTCCGCCACGCGTCGTGCAAATTCCCACACGGTCGGACGGAAATCCGCGCCGCGCTCCAGATGCCTCAACGCCTCTCCGCGGTCGCCACGCCGCTCTGCTTCGTCTGCGCGCAACGCTTCGAGTTCGCCTTCCGCGTCCGGCAGCCGCGCCGCGGCGAGTTGCGCGAGCACCCTTCCACCCGCCGCAAATTCCCCCGCACTGGCAGCCGCGCGCCGCAACCGCGCGCAGTCCACGCGCGGAATTCCACCCTCCTCCGCGCGCGCCTCCGTCCGCTGCACGAGCGACGGCTGAGCCTCGATCATCGCGAGCGCCTCTCGCACCCGCCCGCACTTTTCCTGCACCGCAAAAACCGCGAGCCCAAGTTCATGCCAAGCCCGCGGCGCGAGACCAAACTCCGCCGCCACGCGCGTCCATGACGCCAGTTCGCCCGTCGCCTCGAGATAATCCGCCAGCGCCGCGTACTCGTGGCAGACTGGCTCGGCAAAAGCGCGGCGCAGCAGCAGTCTCGCCGCGGGAAAATTGTTCATCATCACCTGCGCCTTCGCCATCGCCGCGAGCACGGAGGGCGACGGCGCGCCTCCGCTCCCCGCCATCGCGCGCGAGAGAAAATCCCGCGCCCGCTCCGTATCTCCGAGAGCCAGCCACGCCTGTCCCAGCGCCTCCGCACCACCCGCAAATCCCGCGAGCCACGCGTGCTGCCCGAGCACGTCCGCCGCGCGCTCCCGTTTTCCATTCGCCGCGAGGAGCCGCACGTACTCCAGCATCCCATCCGCCGACGGCCACGATTGCCGCGCCGCTTTTTCGGCCACGAGCAACTGCAAATCCGCACGCCCAGTCTCACGCGCCACCGCCCGCAGCGAGTTGAGCGACGCCTCGGAAATGTCCGCGCGTTGCAGCAGCGCCTCGCAGGTGCGCAGCGCTGCGTCCGCGTCCCCCCGCACTGCCGCGCGATGCAAGAACTCGAGCCCCGACGCCGCGTTCCCCCTGCCCTCCGCCCACTCGGCCTCGATCTCACGCTGCCATTCTTCCTCCATGCCAAAACGCACCGCATACCGATCGAAAAACTGAAAGTAGCCCGTGGCGAGATCGGGATTCCGCCGCACCGCCTCGCGCATCCGGTCCTGCATCCGCGCGAGAAAAATGCGCATCGGCGGGAATCCCGGAATCGTCAGCAGCTTCGCGCGCAACTGCAGCAGCGCGCGCGGCTCGCCCGTCTTCGCCGTCGCCGCTACGAGCACGCTCCGCGCGAGCGCGCCGTCGCCGCGCAGGCCGAGGACTTCCGCCACCGCCATCGTCGCTTCCGCCGCGCCCGTGCCCGTGAGCCGTTCGAGCGCGACGAAGGCATCATCGTCATTTCCATTTTTGCAAAAAAGCTCGGGCAGCGCCGAGTCGCCCGACGCACCCGAGCGCGTGCGCACGGCAATTGCGTCCGCAAAATTTCCGCGCGCTTCGAGTCCGCTTGCCAGCGCGATTCGCGACGAGGGGCTGCCGCCATCCATGCCCGCCATTTTTTTCCAAATCGCCGCCGCCTCCTGCGCTTGGCCGGAGATTTCGAGAAGCTGCGCCTCACGCAGCCGCAGCCGCAATTCCTCGGGATTCCGCGCGGCCGCTTCCTTGATCACCGTGAGCGCCTCGCCAGCCGCACCCCGCGCCTCGAGCAAATCCGCGAGTTCGAGCGCGAACTCGCGCGGTGTCGTGTCGTTGCCGAAGTTGAGATGCTCATTGAGGCAGCGCCGCCGCACCGCCTCCGCGGTCCCGACATCACCCGCGTCCCGCGACGCGTCGAGCAGCTTGCGCAGCGCCGCCGGATTTTGCGGATCGCTTTCCCATGCCGCTTTCCAAATTGCCACCGCGTGCGCCTTGCCGCCGCCGAGCGACTCGAGCCCCTCCGCAAATCGCGCCCACGCGCCGTCGTCCGCCAGATTTCGCATTTGCGCCAGCCGCCCCTGCCGCTCGATCGCCCCGCCCGCGAGATAGGCCAGCGCATCGCACTGCGCCCGGCTGCGCTGCACCGCCTCGCGAAAAAGCGGGCGCTCACTCCACGGTTCGGCGATGGCCTCGATCGACGTTGCGCCGAGCCGCACCCGCTGTTGCTCCTGCAGCGTCCGCAGTCCGTCGTCCGCCAGCGCGACCATGAGCGCATGCTTGGCGAGATTCGGCAGATTCCATTCGATCCATTGCGCGGCCATCCCGCTCACCAATCCCCACTCGCGCACCGCCGAGTTTTCCTCCTCCTGCGCCGGCCCGATCGGCCTGCGCGCCAAGAGTTGCGAGACTGCGGCGTTTGCTTCCGCGTCCCGCCCTTCGAGGGCGAAAAGCACCGCTCTCACATTCAGTCCATGCATCGTTGCACCGTCCGATTTGCGCAGCCGCTCGCGCACAAACGCGGCACGCTCCGGCTGCGGCTGCAAAAAATACCAGTCGTGCAACGCGCCGTACACCGGCGACTCAATTGACTCGACGGCTCCCTCGCATCCCGCCAGCACCGCACGCGCCTCGGTCAACTCTCCGAGTGCGAGATGCCAGCGTGCCATTTCGCGCGCAATTACCGCCCGCGGTGCCGCCCCATTTTTCAACGCGCGCGCCCCGAGATTGATCGCCTCGCGGAGGTGTTTCGTCTCCCCAAGTTCCAGCGCAGACGGCCAAAGCTGCATTTTCGCGCCGTCGGGAAAAAGGCCGCGCATCATCGCCCGCGACACGCTGCCAGGACGCGTGCGGAGAAGCTGCGTGAAAGCCGCGGCGAAAAGTTCCAGATCTTCCGGCGTCCGCTCCGCCGCATTCAGCCACGCACCGACTCGCGTAAATTGGCCGCTTTCAAAACCCATCGCGAGAAATCCGCGGACGTGCGTTTCGCGATCCGGCTCCGACGCGATGTTGCTTTCCGCCGCCGCCAGCGCGGCGTCCCGTGCGCCGGAAAAATACAGCGCCCAGAGCATCTCCGTCGTCATCGCGGATGCGGCCAGCGTCCAATCCGCGCGCCATTTTTCGAGCGTCGCGCCTCCCGTCTTCAGGGCGATCTCCGCCAGGCGTCGCAACGCGCCAAGCCGCATTTCTGCCTCCGTTTCCACGCGCGTTCCCGACGTAATCGGCAGCGCGCCGGACGAAGGCCCGACCCCTGCGCCGGAAAGCGTGGTCGCGGCCCCCGAAAAATCCAGCGCCCCGCGCCGGCTGCGCGCGGCACTTCTGCCCGCCGAAAAACGGCCCTGCTCCGCCGGATACGAAAGCCCGTTCACGGGTTGTGTGAGTTTCATCACGCTCTCAAAAGCCGTGTGCGCGGCGTCCAGTTTTCCCGCGGCGAATTGCAGTTCTCCCACCTCGAAGGCTGCGCGCACATCCGTCGCATCGAGCGCGCGGATTTTGCCGAGGAGCCGTGCGGCAATTTCACGCTCGCCCCACTGCAGGTGAAAATCCGCCGCCCTTCGCAGCACCTCCGCATCGCGCGGAAATTTCGCGACGGCCTGCGCCCAAGTCCGCTCGGCGGATTCCAAGTTGCCGCAGCGCGTCTGCAAATTCGCGAGCCGCAGCCACGCATCCGACTGCTCCACTTTCGCCGTCCGTACAAACTGCTCCTGCAGCCGCACCGCGAGGCCCGGCTTCCGCAATTCCTCCGCCTCGCGCACGAGTTCCGGCAGCAGGTCCGCGTCGTGCGGCATCATCAGCGCCGCATCCGCGAACAGCTCGAACGCCGCCGCTTTTTCGCCGATGAGCTTGAGCACCCGCCCGAGCGCGATGGCCGCGACGTGGTCGTCCGCCTTCGCCTTGCGGCGCTGCTCGAAAATCCCGCGCGCCCACGGCAGGAGCGCGTGGCGCTGGCAGTACAAAAACAACTCGTCGAGCCGCGCAAATTTGATGCGTTCATCGCCGGCCTCATCCGCACCGCGCAGCAGCAGCGCCGCCGCCTCCTCATGCGCGCCGAGTTTTTCCAGCGCGCGCACGAGCGACGCCGCCGCCTCGCGCCTACGCGGTGCGGGCGCGAGCGCGAGCACGCGTCGCCAGGTCGCCGCGGCGTCCTTCGTTTTTTCCGCGCGCTCCTGCGCGAGCGCGAGGTCGGCGAGTGCGTCCATGCTGCCGGGATTTGCCTTCACGAGCTGAGTAAAAATCCCGAGCGCGTCCGCGTGTTCTCCACGCTGCAATTCGATCTGCGCAATCTCGCGCAGGTAGCCGTCGCGGCCGGCCGGGTTGATTTCGATCAGCTCGCGCAAGTACGCCACGGCGTACGCACCTTCGCCATTCGACGCTGCGTGCCGCGCGAGAAATTCGCGCGCCGCGGGATTTTTCGGGTCCATGTCCGCGGCCTTCGCCGCAAAAGTCACGGCGCTCGACGTGTCGCCATTCCACGCCTTCCACCGCGCCACGCGCAGCCAGCCGGCGGGCGATTTCGCGTCATTCGCCGCGCTCATCAGCTCGCGGATGTAGCCCTCGACCAACGCCGCCGCGCTCGCGCCCTGACCGCGCGCGTCGGGTGCCATGCCCGCAGTGCGGCTGCTTTCAAAAAGTTTGCCGTCCGCCTCCAGCCGTTCCGCATCCGTCCGGCTCGCCGCGTACGCGCGCACGTACGCCGCCTTGGTCTCCTCGTGCTGCGCGAGCAGCGCGCGCAATTCGCCGAGCAACAGCCAGCCGTCCCGGGATTCGGGCGTGAGGCGCAGCGCCGCCTCGATCTCCGCCACCGCCGACGTGAGTTCACCGTGTCCCTTCAGGTGCTGCGCGACGAGCGCGTGCCGACGCGCTGCCTCCGCCGCGGCGTCTCCCTCGCGAACCAGCCGCCCGAGCACCGCACGGCCCTCATCATTTTTGCGCTGCGAAAAATAAAATTCCGCGAGTGCCATCACCGCGCTCTCGCCGCCGCCCTGCGCATCCTCGCGCAGATGCGCCTCCGCCGAATCGAGCAGGCGGTGCTCCTGAAAAAATCCCAGCGCCGCCGCGCGGAGCAGTTTGTCATCGCGGTGCGCGGAAAGCATCGCCGCAATCCGTCGCCGTGCCGCTGCGCCGTCCTCGAGACGGAGATCGAGCCGCGCGCGTTCAAAAACGAGGTCCGTGTTTTTCGGCTGAGCCGCGATCACCCGGTCGAACTGCGCGGCCGCCGCGTCGAGCTGATCCATCTGCGCGAGAAGCCGGGCGAGCCGCAGCGCGTGCTCGGAATTTCCCGGCGTCAGCGCGACGATTTTTTCCAGCCACGCGCGCTGCTGTTCCGCATTTCCGAGCCGCTCGTAAAATTCCACGAGCTGCAGGTAGCCGCCGAGATCGCGCGGATTTTCCGCCGCCTGCGCGAGCCATTTCTTTTCCAGCGCATCCTCCGCATGAGTCCGCTGCGCGAGACGAATGATCCGCCCGAGCAATTCCGCGCGCAGCCAGTTTCCCGGCGCGGTGCCGCGCACGGCGCGTTCGAGCGCGCGCATCGCGTCGTCGATCCGGCCCGCGGCGGAATGCAGCGACGCGAGTTGCTGCAGCGCCTTCGCGCGCTCGGAGGGCTCGGCATGCGTCGCGAGAAATTCGAGGTGCGCGAGCGCGAGTTCGGGCTGCCCGGCATCCGTGCACGACTGCACGAGACGGCGGCGAATTTCCAAATCCTCCGGCGCGAGCGCGACGATGCGCTCCCACACCTCCGCGGCTTTGGC
>JBBQJR010000017.1:0-18200 GCA_038326125.1 Chthoniobacterales bacterium | reverse complement strand
GGTTGTGGGTTCGACCCCCGCCGGCTGCACCCATACTTTTATCCCGGAAGCCCCATGAATAAATGGTTTCACGCAGGCCGAGGGCCAGGCACGAAAGGCACGCATTCGATCTCATGGTTGCCAATTAGGACTTAAAAGATGGCAACGAATGGCAACCCTGACGGAATGAGGCACGACCTTCCGGTTCACATGAAGGCCGCAGATCATCACATGAAGGCGGAACCATCTGGACGGAAATCGACGGGCGAGCCAGTGCGGCATACTAACAAGATTCGCGACGCGACTTGGAGTCGCGATGGAACGCGCATTGTCACCGCCAGCGAGGAAGGTTCCACCCGTGTGGACGTTGGCACCCGGAGACCAGCGGGAAATCCATTGCGCCCCGAAGGTGCGGTTCATTTGTCAAATCGGACTCCAGACGGCCTCGGCCTCGGTTTTTTGCTGCCGGTGGTGGTAACAGCGAAGGAGGACACCCAGACTGAATGAGTGGGTTTTCTACTTCGTGTCCCCAGCCCGCCGCAGATCGGCACAAGCTTTGGATCATACTTGCTGCCGTTCTGAGACGGAAAGACCGCGTTGGAGTTGTGCGAGTGTGGGTGGAGACATTCGCAATTACTGCCATATGAAAAAGCCGCAGCAAGAATCTGATTATTGACTTCGCCCTACTTGCGTCTCACAAACGGCTCCCATGACCGCCGACAACCGGGTTAAACGCAGTTTTGCCCTTACTATTCTAGGCTTCGTCGTCCCGTGCATCCTGGTCGCTGTGCCTGCCGTCATCGCCTATCGCGCGGAGCGTGAACTCTCCGCGTCTTTTGGATGGGTAACTCATACTCGTGAAGTGCAGCGTCACCTTCAGAAAATCTTATTTGTTCTGGTCGATGCGGAGGCGCGGCAACGCGGTTTCTTGCTGACAATGAATGAGGCTTTTCTTGAGGCCTACCAATCAGCCCCAGGCGTATTAGCTGGTGAGATGACCGCCCTGCGCGGATTGACTGGGGATAACGCGGTTCAGCGAGAAAACATCGCTCTGCTTGGGCCCCTAGTAAAAGGCAAGTTCGCGTTCATGGAGCAAACTATCTCTCTTCTGCGGCAGGGCGAAAAGGAGGCTGTGATATCCCTTGTGAGCACTCACCGAGGGAAGGTTATTATGGACAGCATCCGCACCTTAATCGAACGAATGGACGCCGAAGAAGGGGGTCTCTTGAGTATACGCCAACAGCATCTCGCGTTGAATGCAAGGAGGAGCACGACTATTTTGGTGGCATTGGTCATCATCAATGTTATTTTTGCAGGGACGGTTATCTATTTGCTCCGCCGTTTGGAGCGGCTACAGAATCTGGTCACTGTGTGTGCTTGGTCCCGAACAGTAGAATACCAAGGCGAGTGGCTTTCTTTTGAGGAGTATCTGAGGCGACGCTTCAACCTAAACACCAGCCATGGGATTTCCCCTGAGGAAGTAAAAAAAGCTTTTGGCGAGCTGAACTTACGAAAGGGCGACAAACTTTCTAATCAGCAAGATCAGGAAAGTGCCCGGCTTCCAGATTCAGCGAAGTTGATCACTGGAAAGAAGCCATAACATGCTCCTCCCAGATAGAGGCATCGAACTCTGATGGAAACCGCAAAGCCGGCCATGTTCGATCCCTGAATGGCTTCATCCTCGCCACACTAGATAGGAGGCGTAAAAGGCGGATTGACACTGGGTTTAGTCCTCAGTTTTTTCGGCGGTGGAGAGGCGGAACTCACCTTCTGGACGAACTTTTCTACCGATTTGATTGCCGATTGAACACCTTCTTTTACGGTCTGAAAGATTTCCTCCGCAATCTTCTTCCCCGGCTTTCCCTTGCCAGGAGCCAGTGACCCATCAACTCGGAAGTGGCTGCCTTGATTCGTCATGGTGTTCCTGATTGCAGGCTTCGGCTTCCCTGTTCTCTTCACGATGGGTAATGGCTTCGCTTTTATAGCTGACTTTCGCTTCGCAGGCATGGAGGAGGAGGTTAATTGTTGAAAAGGTTCAACGGCGATTACTGCACCGCAATTTCAGGCACCACCAGCACCGGACAGTGGGCCGCTTTGAGCAGCTTCTCTCTAAACGACCCCACGAAGGCATTGTAGAGCGCATTGTGGTGGTGGGAGCCCACGATAATCAAATCTGCCTTCCATCGTGCGCAAGATTCCAGCGCCGTATCGATGTCTGCGTTCACCAACTGCTCAGCTTGCGCCGTCAATCCCTCACGGTTCAAGCGATCCGCCAGCTCCATCAACCGTTCGCCGTCCGCATCAATCAGCTTTTGGCGTTGCTCCTGTGAGGTCATTGGGACAACGCCCGCCATGCCCATCACGAACGGCTCTGGTGGCAAAAGATGGGCGAGAATTACCTGGGCATCGAGAATCTTTGCAAACCGCTCCGTCTGCTCAATCAGTCTTGGCGTGAGGTCGGAAAAGGCGATGAAGGTGACGATGGTGTTCATGGGGCGTTGATTGAAACTGCATTGCCCTCTACTTTGCAGGCGTTGCAGGAACCACCAGCACGGGACCACTGGCCGCCTTGATCACATCGCTGGTAACGGAACCGACAAACCAGTTGTAGAGCACACCATGATGATGCGAGCCGACAATAATCAATTCGGCATTCCAGTGCTCGGATTCGGCGAGGGCTTTTCCAATATCTGCGTCCACGAGCTGCCTGACCTCGACATTGACGCCCACGGCGGTGAGCAAGTCTGCCAAGGACGACAGATGCTTGAAGTCCGCAGCGAGCAACTCCCGCCTTTGTTCCTCCGAGGGAATTTGGGATGCAGGTTCGTTGACCAGCGCCATCGGATCTCTTGAAACGACGTGAACGAGGATGACCTGCGACCCGAGAGCCTTCGCGTATCGCTCAGTTTGCTCGATCAACTTGGCGGTGACATCGGAATAATCGACGAGGGTGACGATGGTGTTCATGGGTGCTCGTAACCTTTTGGAATCGTGCGGTGCCTTCTCACTGGACGCTTCGACTTGAACCCTCCATGCGATTGAGAACCAGCCGCGTCCCAGCGTCCACGTATCCCGAACCATTTTCAGAAAACAAACCCGCATCGCTCACTCGACCGATGCACAACCCTAAAAGAAGGGAACTCAATACGGTCTGCTTCTCGCAAAGTGGCATGATCAGGACAAGCGCATCAACGCAGACAATGAGCACGAGGTCACTAATGCCCGAGCGCATAATCTCGTCATCCGCAGCATTGATGCAGGTGTGTGCGCCAACAGCTACCTCTCTGGCGTCCTTCATCAGCGGCGCGAAATCGAAGCATTCCACATTCAAACCGCGCAACGTCTCGTCACTGTTCAATTCATTTTCGGAGACTCGGAAAGGGAACCTGCCAGAGTTGCCGAGACAAACCGAAGCTCTTCACGATCTGCTCGATGTGGCTGTGGGCTTAACATGGATTGAGAAGAGCAGTGCCTCCCTCGATGTGGGGCACTATTCTTTAGATGTGAGATTGTACTTTGTATTTTGGAAGATCAGGGGAGAAATGATGGTGAAAAGGCACGAAACATGTTCCTTTCAGCCGGGCCAACGAGAGGCAAGCGCATCGGTGGCCAACAGAAACCTGACTCTAATCTAACTCATCAAAACCAATAAAAACATGCAACTGTCACTCAAATCAATCACCACGACTCTCCAAAAACTTCTGTTCAGCGCCTGCCTGCTTTCTTCGTCCTTGGTATTCGGCAAATAAATCAAATTGCCAAACGATGATTTCGCCATTGCCTCCATCAATATCCCTGGAAGCTGGAAGCCGGAAGCAATCGAACGTGGAGTGGCCGCGCAAAGCGAAGACGCGGCGATCTATATGGCAATTGTCGCGGTCGGCAGTGAAAAGGGGCTTAAGGCTGACATCGACGATACTTTCGAAATGCTCAAAGAACACAAGGTGCAGATCAATGAGGCCAGCAAGAAGGAGAGGAAAGGCAAGTTAAACGAGTTCGAAACCACCAGCGTGACGTTTAAGGGCAAGGATGAAGACGGTCCCTGCACCATCTCCATAATTTTTGTGCCGCTCAAGGATAAGGTGCTCATCATCACCTTCTGGTTTACCGATGAAGAATTGGACAAGCACTCCAAGGAGATGGACAAGATTCTCGGCAGTCTGAAAGCTGCTGGCTAAACGCACAACTGAAGCACACATTCTCCCGAGAAGCCGCATGGAGAAATCTGTGCGACTCTTTCTTTCTTGAGCATTGCCGGACGCTTTCATGAGTCACGCCAGTCGAAGCACTCTGCGTTGGAACCGCGCAGCGTCAGGTCACTAATGAGATGCTCTGGAGTAGATGCAAGGATTCGATGCCTCACGTTTGGGATTACTTGGAGCACGGACGGATGACTCGCCACCGCATCATCAAGCAAGGATGATGTAAACATTGCGGTGACGCTAATCCTTTATCTAGCTGCGCTCGCCTCGCCACGTCGGCCATGCACGTTCAAGTTAAAAAGTCTCAGCAGGACAAGGTGCGTCGGCAACCAAATCAACGCAGGCAATCCGAGGAGCAACGTCGTCAACCAAGCCCATGCAGGCATCCAACTTTGCGGAGCCATATCGCCAAAGCCAAAGACGTAATTGATGTTCACCGGCTGTTTGGGGTTCGATAAAACGGTGCCCGAGGCCGGCATCCAAAAATAGCAGACCAGCAGCAGACACGAGGCAATGCTTACCCAAAGGATGAACGCCCGACGGTCATAGCCCAAGCGGCGGACAGTGTAGATTAGAAGAAAAGGGAGCCAGCCATGAAAGAGGGAAAGTGCCCGTGTGAACAATGACAATTTCGGATTGAACATATACTCACTCATGCCGGTGATTTTCAGGCCGAGAAAATGCGCACCGAAATCGAGGACCCAAACGATCTGCGGAAAGACAATCCCCACTGCGGCAATGCTGGCGAGAAGGGCGTTTTCAAGCCAAAGAGCCGCCAGCGTGATGAAGAGGGCGGTGTCGCAGAAGTAGAGGAAATTGGTCGGCCCATATTCGTGCCAATAAGTCGGGATCATCACCGCGCAAAAGACCGAGTAGCTGAGTTTCACCCACGGTGGGATTTTAGCGTGTTGCTGATTCATCGCTGATGATGCTCTTGCGATGCGGAGTGACGAAGTAGGTCGAGCGACATGCGATGAGCCTACATCCGGAGCTGATGAAAAAGCGAGATCGAGTGCCCCGGCCGATCCGCCAAATTCCCGATTTCCAAATTAACCGTGGCCGCATTTGATCGAGCGGGCGCGGCGATGTGTCGGCTGGAAAGGGGCACTTGGCGCGCTCCAGACAGCAGTGACTTAGGCGCACATCAGCGAACGATCCTCACGCGCATTTTGTTCTTCAGATTCTGGATCTGCGTCAAGATCGAGTGCGCTGCTGAGGAACGACTCAGGTGGCGAACATGGCAACTCAAACGGCAACCGGTCATTCGTCCCTGAAAAATGTCGGTCTCCGAAGCTGAAGGTTGCGGGTTCGCGCCCTCCGGCTGCATCACTTTTGCGGTGCGCGGTCAGTTTCCGATGTCGAATTTGTGAAACTCCATCCCGTGCGCTTCGGCGACGCCGCGGTAGGTCACTTTTCCGTCGAGGACATTCAGGCCGCCGAGGAGGTTTGGATCTTTTTGAAAAGCGCCGGGGATGCCGTGGTCGGCGATCAGTTCGATGTAGCGATACGTCACATTCGTGAGCGCCTGCGTGGCGGTGCGCGCGAAGGCGGCGGGCATGTTGGCGACGCAGTAGTGTGTCACGTCCTCCTCGACGAAAACCGGATCGTGGTGCGTGGTGGCGCGCGAGGTTTCGGCGCAGCCGCCCTGGTCGATCGCGATGTCCACGAAGACGCTGCCGGGCTTCATCACGCGCATCATTTCGCGATCGATCAGCTTTGGCGCGCGCGCGCCGGGGACGAGCACGGCGCCGATGAGCAGGTCCACCTCGGGGAGCATTTCGAGGATGTGCGCGCGGTTCGAGTAGAGCGTGTGGGCGGTGTGCAGCGTGATGTCGAGGAAGCGCATGCGCTCGACATCCACGTCGAGAATCGTGACATCCGCGCCGAGGCCCTGCGCCATGCGCGCGGCGTTCACGCCCGCAGTGCCGCCGCCGATGACGACCACTTTTCCCGGCAGCACGCCGGGCACGCCGCCGAGGAGAACGCCGCAGCCGCCGAGGTGCTTTTGCAAAAAATAGCCGCCCATGAGCACGCTCATGCGGCCGGCGATTTCGCTCATCGGCTCGAGCAGCGGGAGGCGGCGGTTCACCTCGACAGTCTCGTAGGCGATGCCGGTGATGCGCGAGGCGAGCAGCGCGTCGGTGAGCTTCTTGCTCGCGGCGAGATGGAGATAGGTGAAAAGGATTTGCCCAGCGCGCAGCAGCGGCCATTCGCTTTCGAGCGGCTCTTTCACTTTCACGATGAGATCGCCGCGCGCGAACACCTCGCTGTGCTGCGCGACGATCTCCGCGCCGGCGGCGGCGTATTGTTCGTCGGGGAAGCCGGAGCCTGCGCCTGCGTTCGTTTCGACGATGACTTTGTGGCCGCGCCGGACGAGCTGGTAGGCGGCGCTCGGGAGGAGCGCGACGCGATTTTCCTGCGCTTTGATTTCTCGGGGGACGCCGATGTTCATGGCGCAAGCTAGCACGCGACGCGGCGGCGGCGAGCGCGCGTGTTCCCGGTGCTGGCAATGCGCGCATTTCGGACGAAGATGCGGGTGTGTCCGCATCTCTCGCACATCCCGAACTTCTCGCGCCCGCCGGTGGCTGGGACTGCCTGCGCGCCGCCGTGGCGAATGGCGCGGACGCGGTGTATTTCGGCCTGCCGCGTTTCAATGCGCGGCTTCGGGCGGATAATTTTCGCGACGATGAATTGCGCGAGGTGGTGACCTTTTGCCACCGGCATGGCGTGAAGGCGTATGTCGCGTTCAACACGCTGGTCTTCACCGGCGAACTCGATGCGGCGGAGGCGATGCTGCGCGACTGCAGCCGCGCGGGCGTGGATGCGCTCATCGTGCAGGACGTGGGGCTCGTGCGGCTGGCGCGGAAAATCGTGCCGGAGCTGCCGATTCACGCGAGCACGCAGATGACGATCACCTCGCCGGAAGGCGCGGAGTTTGCGCGCGAACTCGGGGTCGAGCGCGCGGTGCTCGCGCGCGAACTGAGCCTGCGCGACTTGGAAAAATTCGAGCCGGCGCGGATGCCGCTGGAAGTGTTTGTCCACGGCGCACTTTGCGTCGCGTACAGCGGCCAGTGTCTCACCAGCGAATCCCTCGGCCAGTGCAGCGCGAACCGCGGCGAATGTGCGCAGGCGTGCCGCATGACTTACGAACTGGTCGTGGATGGCGAAGTGCGCGACCTCGGCGACAAGCGCTACCTGCTCTCTCCTCAGGATCTTGCAGCCGTGGATGAAATTCCCGCGCTGCTTGCGCGCGGCGTGACGAGTTTCAAAATCGAGGGTCGGCTCAAGTCGCCGGAGTACGTCGCGGCCGTGTGCCAGGTGTATCGCCGCGCGCTCGATGCGGCAGTCAATGCACTGCCCTCCGCGCTGACCGCGGACGAGCGCTACCAGCTCGAGATGACTTTTTCCCGCGGGCTTTTTTCCGGCTGGATGCACGGCGTGGATCATCAGCGGCTCGTGCCGGCGCGCTCAGGAAAAAAGCGCGGTCCGCTCGCAGGGACAATCGCGCGCGTGCGCGAAGAGTCGGTGGAATTCGACACGGTCGTCGCGCTGAAACCGGGCGACGGAATTGTCTTCGATACCGGCGGCGACACGAATGCGGAGCAGGGCGGTCGGATTTATCAGGTCAAGGGGCAGCGTTACTTTTTCGAGCACGGGCGGATCGATTTTTCAAAAATCAACCCCGGCGATCGTGTGTGGAAGACGGACGATCCGGCGCTGGACAAAAAACTGCGGCAGTCGTTCACGGGCCGCATCGAGCCGAAGCGCATGGCGGTGGATCTGGTCGTTCGCGGCGCGGCGAATGAGCCGATCGAGGTCGCGTGCGAACTGCCTTCGGGCACCGTGAGGGTGAAGTCCGCACTGCCGCTGCAAACGGCCCGGACGGCACCGCTGACGGTGGAAAAAATGCGCGAGCACCTCGGGCGTTTCGGCGAGCATCCGTATGCACTCGGCGAGCTGCGTGACGAACTTTCCGGCGAGGTCATTCTGCCGATCAGCGAACTCAACCGCGTGCGCCGGCAACTCGCCTCGTCGCTCGACGCCGCGATGCAGCGCGTGCGTGTGGAGTCGCCGGAAACTTGGCGGGAAATTTTGGCGGAAGGAGCGCCGCGGATCGATTCGGCGAAGTCCACCGGGCAGCCTCGCGATGAGGCGGAACAGCACGAATGCGGAGCCGCGGGCGGCGATGCCGGCGGATCGGAAATCGGGCTCGCGGTGCTGTGCCGCACGATGCCGCAGCTTGAAGCCGCACTCGGCTGCGGCGTCGCGGAGATCTGCGTGGATTTTGAAGACATCCGCCGGTACCACGATGCGGTGGCGCTGGTGCGCGAGCGCGGTGGAGCGCAAATCTTCCTGGCGACACCGCGCATTCAAAAGGCGGGCGAGCAGGGTTTTTTCAAGCTCATCGAAAACGCCGCGCCCGATGGCGTGCTGATCCGCAATCTCGGCGCGATCGCGCACTTCGCGGAGCGAAGGCATGCCGCCGAACGCACGCCTGCCGCAACTGGCGAGGCTCCGCCGGCCAGCGGCCATGCGGGTTTGCGGCTCATCGGGGACTTTTCGCTGAACGTTGCGAATCCGCTCACAGCGCAGCATTTTCTCGCCCGCGGGCTGGAGCGCGTGACGATCAGCTACGACCTGAACATCGCGCAGGTGCTCGAGCTTTTGAAATGCGGAGGGCGGAAGGCGGAGGGCGGACCGGACGACGGGCGCGCCCATTCCGACTTCCGAATTGCGCCTTCCGCCTTCGAACTCACGCTGCACCAGCACATGCCGATGTTTCACATGGAGCACTGCGTGTTCGCGGCGTTCATGTCGAAAGGGTCGTCGTACCTCGATTGCGGGCGGCCGTGCGATTCGCACCGCGTGCATTTGCGCGATCGCGTGGGCGTGGAGCATCCGCTGCGTGCGGATGTGGGCTGCCGGAACACACTCTTCAACGCCGCGGCGCAGACGGGCGCGGGCTATTTTTCCGCGTTGCGGGACGCGGGCCTGCGGCATTTTCGCGTGGAGTTGCTGGAGGAGGATGCGGCGGAAAGTGCGCGCGTGATCCGGGCCTATCAGGCACTGATCGCCGGCGAGCGCGACGGGGAGAATTTGTGGCGCGAGTTGAAGGCGCAGAAGCAACTCGGGGTGACGAAAGGGACGCTCGACGAACGGTGAGCGGTGAGCGGTGAGCGCTGATTGAGGCGCACTCGGAAACCGCGAAATTTTAATCCGTCCTGCGCTCGCTGTCTTCGCTACGGTGCGAGGAGGCGAGCCTTCGCCTGGGCAGCGTCGAGTTTCGCGATTTCGATCAGTTTGTCGCGCGACTTTTCCCCGGCGACGAGCGAGAGGTCGCGGCGGTGGAGGCGCAATATTTCCGCGAGAAATCCGAGCAGCGCCTCGTTGGCTTTTCCTTCGAGCGCGGACGCGGCGACCTTGATTTTCACCGCATCTCCACGTTCACCGACGACCTCGTCACGCTTCGCATTCGGGACGATGCGGAGTTGGAGCCGGCCCACGCTGCGGTCGGAAAATGTCGCCGGCTACGGCTTCACGTACACGCCGATGAGCGGGCGCGTGGACGGATTTACGTTCGTAAAATCGCTCACGAATCCGGTCTTCGTGCGAAACTCGATGTGCCCGGCACCGCGGCCGCCATAGACGATGACGCTGCCGAGCGGGGCTTGGAGCGGGTCGTTGCAGGCGATGCGGCGGAAGCCGAAATCATTCGTGAGTTCCGAGGCGGCTTCCTTCGCGTAGGCGGTCTTCGGACGGGAATCCACGACACCAGCGTCGAGCAGCGCATTTTTCACGTAGCGCCAGCACGAGCCCTGCGAGTGGGCGTAGGCGCGGGCGGTGGCGATCTCCGCAGCGTGCAGCATGCGGCTGTCGTAGTGGTAGCTGGAGGCGAAGGAGCCGAAAAAGGAGAGGCTGCGCGAGGCGGGGGCGGCGGCCTCGCTCTTGTGGTAGAGCGATTGGACGGGTTGAAGTTTCGCGATGTCGATTTTTTGCGCCGGAACCTTTGCGCGGGAAGTGCTCGCGCTGGAGCGCTTTGCCGAGGAATGGCCGGCACCTTTCTTGGACGAGGAAGATTTGCCTTTCGACTTGGACGCGGCGTCGGCGGGCGCTGCTTGAAGGGCGATCACCGCGATGGCTGCAGTGGCGAGGAGTCGAAAATGGCGGAAGAAAAGCATCAGTCTTTTGGTTGGGCGGGCGCGAAAGTAAGTCGCTCCTTCGGGTGGTCAAAGCATTTGTTCGGCCAGCGAAAAATATTCCCGTGCGCCGTGCGCCGCCATTACGGTCCGCCGGTGCAATTGGAAACGCCGCTCGCCGGACTCGACCTCGTGCCGCCGCTCCGCGTGCGGCAGCTCGCGCGGCTCGGGCTGGAGACCGTGGGCGCGCTGCTGACGCATTTTCCGCGCAGGTATGAGGATCGCACGCAGTTCGATCATTTTCCCGCCGAGACCAGTGACAGCGCGGTGTGTGTGTGCGGCGTGGTGAAAAAGGCGACGCTGCGACGGCTGCGCGGAGGGCAGCGGATGTTCGATGTGTTGCTCGAGGAGGAAAATGGCGGCGCGTTCGGAGGGCGCATCGTGTGCCGGTGGTTCAATTCGCACTGGGTGGAAAAGATGATCGCGCAAGGGCACACGCTCGTCGTCCACGGCAAGCCGAAGCTCAGCGGGACAAACGTGGTCATCGCGCACCCGGAATTTGAAATCGTGGAGGATGACGCGGAGCAGAGCATTCACTTGAAGCGCCTCGTTCCAGTTCACGCCGCGACGGAGGGGCTCTCGCCGCGACTCATCCGGCGAATCGTGTGGGATGCGCTGGAGCGGCTGGAGGATGAAGCGGTCGAGCAACTCGTGCCGCCGGCGCTCGATAAGATGCCGCGCGCGTGGGCGCTGCGGCAGATGCACTTTCCCAAAAGCTGGGACGATCTCGCGAAGGCGCGGAAGCATCTCGTGCTCGAGGAATTTCTCGCGATGCAGCTCGCCGTGAGTGCGAAGCGTGCAGATCTAAAAAGCGAGCGCGGCGCGCCGCACTGCGGACCGGGTGTGACCCTGCGGAAACTGCACGGGTTTCTTCCGTTTCCACTCACCGGCGCGCAGCGGCGGGTGATTGCGGAGATCCGAGACGATCTCGCCTCGCCGCGACCGATGAACCGGCTGCTGCACGGCGACGTCGGCTCGGGAAAAACGCTCGTGGCGATGAGCGCGATGCTGCTGTGCGTGGAGGCGGGTTTCCAAGCCGCGCTCATGGCGCCGACGCAGATTCTCGCGGAGCAGCATTTCCTGAATTTCCGCCGCCTGCTCGAGCCGCTCGGCATTCGCGTTTCCCTGCGCACCGGCGCGCGGCGGGAGGACGCGGGCGAGATGCCGCTCTTTTCGCCGCGAGGCGAAAGCGCGGATTCGGAGCCGCACATTTTCATCGGCACGCATGCGCTGCTGTACGAGGGCGCGGGAATTTCACGGCTGGGGCTGGCGGTGATTGATGAGCAACACAAATTCGGCGTGATGCAGCGGGCGCGGCTGCAAACGAAGGGCGAGGGCGCGGTGCCGGATGTGCTGGTGATGACGGCGACGCCGATCCCGCGCACGCTGACGATGACTTTGTACGGCGACCTCGATGTTTCCACGCTCGATGAAATGCCCGCCGGTCGCGGGCGCATCGTGACCATCGTGCGGCCGGCGGAGAAATTGCCGGACGCGGTGAAATTTATCCGCACACAACTCGACGAAGGGCGGCAGGCATTCGTCGTTTATCCGCTCGTCGAGGAGAGCGAGCGGCTGGAGGCGAAGGCGGCGACGGCGGAATTTGCCAAGTGGAGCGAGATGCTGGCGCCGCTGCCGTGCGCGCTGCTGCATGGGCGCGTGCCGCCGGAGGAAAAGGACGCGGTGATGGAAAAATTCCGGCGCGGCGAGACGAAGGCGCTCATCGCGACGACGGTGATTGAAGTGGGCATCGATGTGCCGAATGCGAACATCATGCTGATCGAAAACGCCGAGCGTTTCGGGCTCGCGCAGATCCACCAGCTTCGCGGCCGGATCGGGCGCGGCGCGCACAAGAGCTACTGCGTGCTGCTCACAACGGGAGACGATGCGGAGTCGCTGGAAAAATTGCGCATCCTCGAAAAGACAAGCGACGGCTTCGAAATCGCGGAGGCGGATTTGCGGCTGCGCGGCCCGGGCGATCTGCTCGGCACGGCGCAGAGCGGGCTCGCGCCGCTGAAGCTCGGCGATCTTTTTGCGGATGCGGATCTGATGAAACTCGCGCGCAACCACGCCTTCCTCATCTTCGAGAGCGATCCGAAACTTGCGCTGCCGGAGAATGCCGGCTGCCGAAAGCTGCTGGCAGCCTCGCGCAGCGTGAGCCTCGTGCAGGTGAGCTGAAGGAAATTTAAAGATTTAGGATTTAGGATTTAAGATTTGGAAAAACCTGCCGGCTGCGCCGTTGAATTTTGAGCCACACCGGGCCACGCGTGGGGGAGGCATCCCCGAGGGTGCCGCGGCCAAATCTGAAATCTGAACTCTTAAATTCCCCCCAGGTCGCGCCGCATTCTTGTCCTCGTCGTCATCGGCCTCCTCGCGGGGTATGCGTGGTGGCGTCTCGGGCATCGCGATTTGCGTGGAACGCCGGAAAAAAAAATCACGCTGGTGGGCGCGCCGCGGCTGAGCGCGGACGACGTGAAGCTGCTTTCCGGCATCGACGTGGAATACACGCGGCTCGTGAAATCCGTGGTGCCGGGCGTCGTGAGCATCACGAGTTCGCGGACGGTCACGCAGCTTGCGCCGCTCACTTTCGAGGACCTGATTTTGGGGCGGCAGCGTTCGCAGCAGGCGAAAAGCACCGCCCTCGGCAGCGGCGCGATCGTCTCGCAGGAGGGTCACATTTTGACGAATCTGCACGTCATCGCGGGCATGACGGAGATCCGCGTGCAGCTCACGGACGGGCGCAATCTTCCTGCGGCGCTGATCGGGAGCGACGCGGCGACGGACCTCGCGGTGCTGCGGATCGAAGCGGCAAATATCGAGCCGCTGCCGCTCGGCGAGAGCGACGACTTGCGCGTGGGGCAGCAAATTTTCGCGGTGGGAAATCCGTATGGGCTCGAGGAAAGCGTGACGCGCGGCATCGTGAGCGCGAAGGGCCGGCAGACGGCGAGCGACAGTTCCATCGAATACATCCAGCACGACGCGGCGGTGAACCAGGGCAATTCCGGCGGGCCGCTGCTCAGCGTGCGCGGGGAAATCGTGGGGATCAATTCGGCGATCTTCAGCCGCACGGGCGGATGGTCGGGCATCAGCTTTGCGATCCCGTCGAACACGGCGCGCCGGATTTTGGAGAGCATCATTAAAATCGGTCGCGTGGTGCGCGGCTACCTCGGCGTGACGATGCAGGAACTCTCGCCGGAGTTGGCGCGGAATTTCGGCCTCACGGAGACGGACGGCGCGATTATCATCCAAGTCACGCCGGATTCGCCGGCAGCGCGGGCCGGGCTGCGACCGGGAGATGTGGTCCACACGGTGAATGGAAAACGGGTGGAAGGCATGCAGCAACTGAAGCGGATCATCGCGAGCGCGGAGGTCGGGCAGGAGCTGGAAATCGGCGTCGCCCGCGCGGGGGCGGCGGTCCGCGTGAGGGCAAAAGTGAGCGAGATGCCCCAGGAAGCGGGTCGCGGTTTGCCAGGCCGGTGACCTTGCCGATCCGGGTGCTGCGGTGATTTCCGGGAATGAGGCCGCTCACCGCCACAGTGGGCGCAGCGTGCCTTTGAGCGTCGAGTCGCGCCGAGTTCGTGACGCGGGGATGAAATCCATTGCGCTCGCGGCGAGCGGTTCCCTATCTTCGCGCGATGCTGCAGACCCGTGATGTCGCGGTCGCCGACCCGAAGCCCGACCCGTGGCGCGAGCGCTACCTGAGTGCCTTTCGCACGATGGTGCTCGCGCGCGTCTTCGAGGAAAAACTGGCGAGCCTTTACCGCGGCGGAAAAGTGATCGGCGGCGTTTTTCTCGGCAAGGGTCAGGAGGCGCTCAGCGCCTCGCTCGCGATCGCGCTGCGCAAGGGCGACATTTACGCGCCGCTCATTCGCGACGCTGCGGGACGTTTTGCGTTCGGCGAGACGGTGCTGGACGCGGCGCGCACCTGCCTCGGCTCGCGGCTCGGGCCGATGCGCGGACGCGACGGCAACATTCACCGCGGCAAGCCGCGCGAAGGCTACTACGCGATGATTTCGCACCTCGGCGCGATGCTCTCGACGGTCGCCGGAGGATTGATCGCGCGGCGTTTCAAAGGCGTGACCGATGCGGTGGGCGCGACGTGCATCGGCGAGGGCGGGACTTCGACGGGCAGCTTTCATGAGGGCCTGAACATGGCGGCGGTGGAAAAGCTCCCGCTCGTCGTCGTCGTGGCGAACAACCAATACGCCTACTCGACGCCGACCTCGCGGCAGTACGCCTGCGCCGACCTCGTTGACCGTGCGGCGGGATACGGCGTGCGCGGCTATAAGATCGACGGCACCGATCCGGCTGCGTGCTTCGAGGTGGTCGGCGAGGCGGTCGCGCGGGCGCGTGCGGGCGGAGGTCCGCAGATGATCGTGGCCGATTTGCTGCGGCTCGTCGGGCATGGCGAGCATGACGACGCGCACTACGTGAATCACGCGCTGAAAGTCTCGCCCATCGGCCGCGACTGCCTCGAGGTCGCGCGGGCGCAGATCACCGCCGAGGGCTGGATGTCGGCCTCACAGCTCGAGGCGCAGCGCGAGTCGCTGCTGTCGGATGTTGAGTCCGCCTTCGCCACGGCGCTCCGCGAGCCACTCCCCGATCCGAGTCTCGAGGATTGGTGCGCGCTTTCGACGAAATCGCTGGCGGAAGGTTGCGCGTGATTTTGCGCGGAGCGAAAAATTTCCCATCACGCTGATGTCGATCACCTACCTCGAAGCAATCCGTGCCGCGCAGGCGAAATTGCTCGCCGACGATCCGCGGGTCTTCATCTACGGGCAGGACGTGGGAAATTTCGGCGGCGCCTTCAAGGCCACGAAAGGGCTCGCCAAGGAATTTCCGGGTCGCGTGCTCGACTCGCCGATCTCCGAAGACGCGCAGGTCGGACTCGCCATCGGCGCGGCCATCGAGGGAATGCGGCCGATTATCGAAATGCAGTTCGCGGATTTTTCGACGTGCGGGCTGAACCAGATCATCAACCACGCGGCGACGATGTTTTGGCGCACGAACACGAAGTGCCCGATCGTCGTGCGCCTGCCGAGCGGTGGCACGGCGGGCGGCGGCCCGTTTCACAGCCAGAGCATGGAGGCGCTCTACGCGCACTATCCGGGTCTCATCGTGCTGACTCCCGCGACGGTTGAGGACGCGTATTCGATGCTCATCGCCGCCGTCCACATTGATGACCCGGTGATTTTTTGTGAGCACAAATACCTCTACTATCACCTGAAGGCCGACGCGCTGCCGACCGAGGCGCTGCCCGTGGGAAAAGCGCGCGTGGCACGTCCCGGACGCGATGCGACCATCGTCGCGTATTCCGCGATGGTGCATGAGGCGCTCGCTTGCGCGGAGGAACTCGCCCAGGACGGATGGGAAATCGAAGTCGTGGATTTGCGCAGCGTGAAGCCGCTCGATACGGACACGATCCTCGGCAGCGTCGCGCGCACCGGGCGGCTGCTCGTGGTCGGCGAAGCATTCCCGTGGGGCGGCGTCACCGCCGAAGTGATCGCGCGCGTGGCCACCGAGGGTTTCGGCCTGCTCGATGCGCCGCCGATGCGGTTGAACGCAAAAGACACGCCGGTGCCGTACCACCCGAACCTCTGGGGCACCCACCGTCCGACGGCGCGCGCGATCACCGGCGCGATGCGCGAGCTTCTGCACGCCTGAAAAAGGATGAAAAATGAAAGCTGAAGGATGAAGGAAAACTCGCCGACACCACTGACGCAGCATTCAAAATCCAAAATCCAAAATCCATAATTTCGAATCATGCCCCGCATCCCCATCCTCATGCCGCAGCTCGGCGAATCCATCGCCGAGGCCACCATCGTCCGGCTACCGTTTGCCGTGGGCGCGGAGGTCGAGGCGGATCAGGAAGTCATCGAAGTGGAGACGAACAAGGCGACGATGGGCGTGACCACGCCGTGCCGCGGAAAAATTGTTGAGCTGAAAGTCGAACTGCAAAACGCGTATTCCGTCGGCACCGTGCTCGGCTACATCGAAGTCTCCGAGGAGGAGGCACAGCGTGTCGGCGTCGGCGAGGCGGTGGTGGAATCCGGGCCGGCGAGATCTGGCGGCGGACCGAGTCCGACATCGCACGTCACGCCTGTCGTGCATGGCCTGCCCGTGCCCGCGCACGCCGCGGGCATCGCGTACATGAGCCCGCGGATGAAAGCGCGCATGGCGGAACTCGGCCTGCATTCCGCCGACCTCGCGGGCATCGCGGGCAGCGGTGCCGGCGGTCGCGTGACCATCGAGGATCTCGAAGATTTTCTGTATCGGCTCGACGAACACAAGCAGTCGCCCGCCTCGACGATGCGCGTCGCCGTCGCGGATGCGATGCGCCGCTCGTGGACGCGCCCGCTCGCGACCGTCGGTCGCCCGGTGCGCATTGATGCGTTGCTCGCGCACCGAAAATCGAGCAGCCCGAAATCCGGCCCCGCGCTCTACGCCCTGCGCGCGCTGGCGATCGCGCTCGGCGAAAATAGTGCGCCCGCTGGCCGCCTCGTCGGCGAAAAAATCGTGCGGCCCAAAGCGATCGATGTCGGCTTTGCCGTGGAGGCGGAAGATGGCGTCCTCGTGCCCGTGCTGCGCCATGCCGACAACGTCCGCCTCGCCGATTTGCTCCCGCGCTACGACGAACTCGTCGAGCTCGCGCGCCTGCGCCGCCTGCCCGTGAGCGCGCAGGGCGGCAGCATCGCGACCGTCACCAATTTTGGCACGTTCGGTCTCACTTGGGCCACACCGATTCCGCTGCCCGAGCAGACGCTCGTGCTCGGCCTCGGCGCGGGCAGCGTCGTGCCGAGTTGGGACAAAAATAAAAACCAGTTTGTGCCCGTGACCGAGGCAGAGTTGACGCTGAGCTTCGATCATCGCGTGCTTGACGGCGGTGCCGCCGGCCGTCTGCTGCAACGAATCGTCGAGCTGCTGCAGGAGCCGGAAAAACTCTGACGCGGCTACGGCGTCGCGTGGTCCGTGAACGCCGCGAGCTCGCCTTTCACGCCGGCTTGCTTGAGCACATCGAGCACCGCAATGAGCGCGCCGACCGGCGCGTGGCGATCCGCGGCGAGCGCGAGGCGCGGCGGATTTGGCAGCGCGAGCAGCTTCTCAATTTCACCGCGCAGCTCGCTGAGTTTCACTTTTTTTGCGCCGAGAAAAATCTCCTCGTTCTCCGAAATGGAAAGCTTCAGCGCCTCGTCGCCGCGCTCCGCGACCACGGCGGTTTTCGAGTCCGGCAGCTTGATCGTCACCGCGGGCTGCTCGCTTTTGAACGTCGTGGTGACGATCACAAAAATCAGCAGGATCGCGAAAATGTCGATCAGCGAGACGATGATGACCTCGGGCTTTTTGCGGCGGCGTCCGAGAAAATTCATGCCTGGATTTCCGAGGGAAATTCAAACGAGCCGCGCTTGCCTTTTTGATTGTAGCACTTCGTGAGCAGGCCGGAGATCAGCAGTTCCATGTCGGACGCGAGCTTCTCGATTTTTTTCGCGAGCAGCCCGTGCGCGATGAGCGTCGGGATCGCGATGCCGATGCCGACGACCGTGGTGCTGAGCGCCTCGGCGATGCCCTTCGCGATCACATGCGGGTCGCTCTGATTCGCACTGCCGCCAAACGCGCCGAACACCTGCACGAGCCCCGACACCGCGCCGAGCAGCCCGAGGAGCGGAGCGATGCCGATGATGATCTCCAGCACATGCAGCCCGTGCTCGAGCTGCCCGACTTCATGCCGCGCGACGGTCTGCACGGCGTTCTGATTTTCATCCTTCGGCTGATGCAGATTCGTGAGCCCCACCTGCACGATCCGCGCGAGCGTGGACTCATCGTT
>JBBQJR010000016.1:0-18554 GCA_038326125.1 Chthoniobacterales bacterium | reverse complement strand
GCCGAAGTGGCGAAGGGCCAGTGGGAATTCCAGATCTTCGGCAAGGGCTCGAAGACCGCGGCCGACCAAGTGTGGATGGCGCGCTACCTCCTGAACCGTCTCTGTGAAAAGTACGGCGTGGACGTGAACTACCACTGCAAGCCGCTCGGCAAGGACCTGGACTGGAACGGCTCCGGCATGCACGCGAACTTCTCGACCGAACACATGCGCGAGAAGGGCGGGAAGGAATACTTCGAGGCGCTCATGGCGGCGTTCGACAAATACAAGAACGAGCACATCGCCGTGTACGGCCCGGACAATCACCTGCGCCTCACCGGCCTCCACGAGACGCAATCCATTGATAAATTCAACTACGGCATCGCAAACCGCGGCGCGTCCGTGCGCGTCCCGCACAGCTTCGTGAACAACGGCTACAAGGGCTACCTCGAGGACCGCCGGCCGAACTCGCAGGGCGACCCGTACAAGATCGCGAGCCGCATCCTGCAGACGATCGCCACGGTGCCGACGAAGTAAGGATCGCATCTTTCCGCGGAACTCGAAACGTTCCGCCGAGTTTATCACAAATACGCCGTCCCGTTCTTGCGGGGCGGCGTATTTTTTGGGCGCGAAAAAAGAGGGAAGTCGTAATTTGGAATCCGGAAAACCACGAACATGGCGGGCACCGCGCAAAACCCGGTTGCCGTTCCTGAATTTCACGGCTTCCAAATTCCAATGCGCCTGCGAGGAAAATATGGTCGCGGTTTGACTTCGGCGGCGGCGTAGGCAACGTGCAGCACACATGCGCTGGGCCATCCGTTTGGGTCGAATCGCCGGAACTGACATCCGGATCCATTTTACTTTTTTTCTCCTGCTCGCGTGGTTCGCCGCGGAGGACTACCAGGCCGGGGGAACGCGCGCCGCGCTGCACGGAACACTCCTCGTGTGCCTCGTGTTTTTTTGCGTGCTGCTGCACGAGTTCGGCCACGCCTTCGCCGCGCGTCGCTACGGGATTCGCACGCCGGACATCACGCTCTTCCCGTTTGGCGGCGTCGCGCGCATCGAGCGCATGCCGGAAAATCCGCGCCAGGAAATCGTCGTCGCGCTCGGCGGTCCGGCGGTGAATGTCGTCATCGCCGCCGTGCTGTGGCTTGCCCTCACGGCGCTCGGGCACGCCGGCAAACTGACTCCCTCCGATCTCGGGGATTCATGGCTTGCGCAGGTCATGCTCGTGAATGTGATGCTGCTCGTCTTCAATCTCATCCCGGCTTTCCCGATGGATGGCGGCCGCGTCCTGCGCGCGCTGCTCGCCCTGAAGCTCGGCCATGCGCGCGCCACGCAAATCGCCGCGCAAATCGGCCAGATGGTCGCGGTCGGGTTCGCCTTCGTCGGCCTCTTCGGCATCAGCGCGCTGAATTACCCGGCAAATCCGATGCTGATTCTCGTCGCGGTTTTTGTCTTCTTCGCGGCGGCGAAGGAGGCGGGCGCGGCGCAAATGCGTTCGGTTATTCACGGTCTGCCCGTCACCGCGGCGATGGTCACCGAGTTCAAAACGCTGCCGCGAAATGCCACGCTGCGCGAGGCGTCTGACGTGCTGCTGCACACCTCGCAGCACGAATTTCCCGTGACGGATCCCGACGGCTCGCTGCGCGGGATTTTCACCCGCGCCGAACTGCTCGGGGCGCTGCGGGAGCGCGGACCGGATGAGCCGGTGCTCCATGTGATGCGCGCGGATTTCCCAACCGTCGATCCGCGGATGCCGTTCGAGGATGCGTTCCGGCTCCTGCAGCAGCATCAGAGCACGGTGCTGCCGGTGACCGATCAGGACGGAAAACTCGTCGGCCTTTTCACGATGGAAAACATCGGCGAGATGCTGATGGTGCGCAGCGCCATCACTCAGTCGCAGCGCCACGCGCGCTGAATCAGTCCCGCGCGGGCACCAGCAGGCGGTGGCAGGCCTCGGCCGCGTTCTCCCTGCTCGCGACGAGCGTCATGCGCTCTTTGCGAAAGCCCGACTTCGCGAGCAGTCCGCCCAGTTCGGAGCTGTCCGTGACCACGCCCGCGGCGCGGGCGAGATGCAAGGCGACGAGCTTGCGCGGACCGGCGGAGGCGAGCTGTTTTTCGGATTCGTCGCGCAGCGCGAGCACGACGAAACGGAACTGAAACTCGCCCGCGAGCCGCGCGACCGCGCATGCATCGGGCAGCAGCGACGCGCAGAGCACGACATCAAAATGCCAGTCGCGGCGCAGGCGATCGAGCGGCTGGCGCAGGGCGCGCGCGGTGCGGCCGATTTTCCAGGACGTTCCGAAAATCCGCAGCGCGGGCGCGGCGACAAACTCCGGGCGGAACGCGACATCCGCCGCGCGCGGATGCCAGCCCGATCCGCCCGAGGGCCGCAGCGCCACGGCGCGGATGTCCCAGCGATCGGTAAGCGCGTGCAGCAGCGCGACGTTTTCGAGCCCGCTCCACGGATCTTTTCCATCCGGAAAAATGTGCGAAATGAAGAGCAGGCGCATCATGTTAATGGCGAATGACGGATGACGGATGGAACCTTCTGCAAAAAGACTGGGATGGCACGGAGGTTTTGACCACGAATGACACGGATGGGCACGGATGAAAGAATTTCACTCTGAAAACCATCCATGCCATCCGTGCCATCCGTGGTCAAATGATCCGCCTCATCCTCGTGCGCAGCATTTCGCAGAGTTCTCGGAATGATGGTGGCGCTTTGTCGAGTTTCGAGAACCGTGCGTCGTCCGGCCAGCGCCGCCCGGATCGAATCACTCGTCCGTCTGGCGCGGCAGCAGGAGCGTGAAAAGCATCGCGGGGATGAAGAGGAATCCATCGTAGAGCAGGACGAGGCGGAAGTTGCCCTGCTGCGCGATTTGCGCGGCGAAGATGGTGCCGGTGGCGGCGGCGATGCGGCCGATGTTGTAGCAAAAGCCCGCGCCGGTCGTGCGCAGGAGGACGGGGAAGAGTGGTGGCAGGAGCATCGTGAACAGGCCGAAGACGCCGCTCCAAAAACCGACGGCGGGCAGCCAGAAATTGGTCAGCGCGGCGACGGAGTGCTCGGTGCCGAACGCGCCGCTCATCGTCACGACGAAGCCGGCGAACATGAGCAGGATCGTTTTTTTATACCCGATCCTGCGCGCGAAAAATCCGGCGACAAAATTGCCGGCGATGCTCACGCCGATGATCGCGAAGAAGGCCCAGCTCACGAGGCTGTCGCGCGCCTGCGCATTCATCGCGACGACCTCGGGCAGCACGCGCAGGTGCTGCGCCTGCCAGAACATGAACGCCCACCACGCCGTGAGCGAAAACGCGCAGATGCCGACGCAGACGAACGTGATGCGGCGCGTCTCGCCGCGGAAAAGATCCATGACGGAGGGCGCGCGCTGGCCCTCGTGCGCAACCGCCCAAGTCTCGGGCTCGGGCACATGGCGGCGGATGTAAAACACGAGCAGCGCGGGGAGGACGCCGAGGAGAAAAATCCATTTCGGGTGCGCACCGCCGAGCAGGACGCCGGCGCCACACGCGACGAGCACGCCGAGGTTCACGCCGGTCTGCAGCACGGCGGCGGTCCACGGGCGCCATTTTTTCGGCCACGTCTCGGAGAGCAATGTGGAGCCGACGGCCCATTCGCCGCCGATGCCGAGGGCGGCGAGGAAACGGAAAATCATGAGCTGCCACCACGTCTGCGCGAAGAACGAGAGACCGGTGAAAGCGGCGTACGTGAGCACGGTGAGCGAGAGCGAACGGCTGCGGCCGATGAGGTCGCCGAGCCGCCCGAAGAACGCGCCGCCGAGCGCCCAGCCGATCAAAAACGCGGCCTGAATCCACGAGGCTTTTTCCTTCACCTCCGCATCGCCGGTGTGAGTGCGCGCGGCGTACACCTCATACTCCTCGCGGCTCACGCGGCCGTCGTGATTTTTGTCCGCGACGGAAATGGGATCGCGCGCGGTCCATTCGCTCGCGTCGAGGAAGCCGTCGCCATTTTTGTCCTCCGCCGCGAAGTCCGCGTGGAAGGCCGGCGCATTCACGAGGATCGCGACGAAGGACACGGCGACGAGCGTGAAGATGTGCATGTCCAGCCCGTCGAAAAGCCAGCCGAGCCACGCGGCGAGACCGCTCTTGAGCTGTTGCGGCGAGAGGTCGCGCAGCCGCTGGGGTTCGGGTTCGGAGGGCATGGGGACTTTTCGGAATGCCAGACGGCGCCGGGGAGCGTCGAGGCGGAAAGCGCGCCGCGGGCTGCGAGTTTGAGAGGACGAGAGCCCGCGCGAAGCACGAAGTTCTCCGCCGAACGACGACACTTCGTCCTCATCGTCGCGCGGGAAAGACTGCCTTTCACCTCTCACCTCTCGATCTCCTTCTGTGCCTGAATATTTCGCCATGTCCGCCGCGCCCCTTCCCAGCGGGCGGGAAAGCTGCTTCATTCCCAGACTCCCCCTCGCATGATGCCCGAAGAACAAACCGAGCCCTGCACCTCCTGCGGATCGCTTTTGGAAGTCACGGGCGCACCACTTTTTGCGGACCGGACGTGCCCGGTGTGCAACGAGCAGATCCATGTGCGGCGGCTTTTTGCGAACTACGAACTGCTCGGGGTGCTCGGGCAGGGCGGGCAGGGCACGGTGTATCGCGCGACGGATCTGAATCTCGACCGGCAGGTGGCGCTGAAAGTTTTGCGCCTCGACCAGGGCAGCGATCCGGCGTTCGTGAAACTCTTCGAGCACGAGGCGAAAATCACCGCGTCGATCAACCACCCAAATGTCGTGCGCGTGTATTCGTTCGGCACGGTGGACGACCGCGTGTATCTCGCGATGGAACTCGTGGATGGCGGCACTTTCGATGACCTCATGGAAAAGCTCGGGCGCGTGCCGGAGGCGCGCGTGCTGCAGGTCGGGATCCAAGTCGCCGAGGGTTTGCGTGCGGGTTTTGAAAACGGACTGATCCATCGCGATGTGAAGCCGGGGAACATCCTCTTCGCGAGCGACGGCTCGGCGAAGGTCGTGGACTTTGGCCTCGCGGTTTTTCACGAGCAGGAAGCTGCGCAGACCGGCGACATCTGGGGCACGCCGTACTACCTTTCGCCCGAGCGGCTGAATCGCCAGCAGGAGGATTTCCGCAGCGACATTTACTCGCTCGGCGCGGCGCTTTTTCACGCGATTGCGGGGCGTCCGCCATTCGAGGCGGAGGATGCATCGCAGGTCGCGCTGAAACATTTGCGGACGCTGGCGGTGAGCATCCAGTCGTTCGCGCCGGGCGTTTCGAACGCGACGGCTTACGTGATCAACCGCACGCTGGCGAAAAATCGCGACGAGCGGCAGGCGAGCTACGATGAGTTCATCGAGCAGCTCCAGTTTGCGCGCGACGAAGTGATGGCGCGCGCAAAGGGCGGCACCGCCGCGCCAAAATCGCGCGTGGTGCTCGAGGACGCGGGCAGCAAGCAGGCGATGAATCGCATCACGCTCGTGATTTTTGCGGTGCTCGTGCTCGGCGTGCTCGTGGGCGGATTTTTCGGCGTGAAGGCGCTCATGGGCGGCGGCGAGACGCCGGGCGGGCCCGCCACGGTCGAGGCATTCGGCGCGGGCTGGGGCGACGCGAAGCAACTGCTCATGGACGCGAAGTGGAAGGATGCGGAAGCGGCGTTCGCGGTACTTACGACGAAAAGCTCGCGCGGATCGAAACAGGCCGACTGGGCGATCGTAAATGAAGCGCTCGCCGCGCAATTCGCCGACGGCGGCGAGAGCGCGGCTCGGCTCCTCGGCAAACTGCCGGACAGCGCGACGCCGCTGCGGAAATTTTTCGTCGAGACCATCCGCCCGAAGCTCGCGAACGGCGACGTGATTCCCGTCGCGGACGCGACGCATTTCAACCTCGCAACCCACGAAGCACTCGGCGTTCTCTTCCTCGCGCTGCAGGATTACGAACTCGGCAATGTCGAAACGGCCGGGCCGCTTTTCAGCCAGTTCACCAGCCTCACGCCCGAGCCGGAATTCGCGTGGCTTTCCGACTACAAGCATCTCGCGAAACCGTTCGAGGATCAGTTCATCAATTTCAGCCTCGCCGCGGACGCGTGGAAAAGTGCGCGCAACGAACGCGAACTGATCCAAGCGTACCATGCCCTGCGCGCCCTCCCCGGAAAATTGCCGAAAGACAGCAAGCTGCTCCCGCGCACGAAGGCGCTCACCGCGGAGGCGCAGAAAAAAATCGACCAACTGCGCATGGAGAAAAACAAGGGCAATTTTGCCTTCCACGCGAAGGCCCGCGCGAGTGTTTCCAATCCGAATGAAGGTCCCGAAAAAGCCGTGGATGGCGATCCCGGTTCGCGCTGGAGCGGCGGCGGCAACGGCGAAAAATGGCTGTCGCTCGACTTCGGCGCGGCGCGGAATATTTCGCGCTGGGTGCTGACGACTTCCTCGATCACGGACGGCAAGACGGAGGCGAATCTCGCGTCCTTCAAACTTCAGCGCAGCGACGACGGCGCGGTGTGGACGGACGTGGACAAGGTGGACGACAACCGCAGCGCGATCGTGGATCGCGTGGTCGCGCCGTTCACCGCGAAGCAGGTGCGCATCCTCGTGACGAAGGAAACGCGCAAGCCGACCGAGAAAACGGCGCGCATTCACGAGCTGGTCCTCGGCCCGGCGGCGGATCAGGCGAAGCCAATTTACGACGCTGCACAAAACGCGGCCGTGCGGTTTTCCACGAAGACGGATTTTGTCGGTGGACCCGTCGGCGACGTCGGCCTGTTTGGCAGTGCACAGCTCGGCGACGACGGGAAATTCACGGTGAAAGGCAGCGGCGGCGACATCTGGGGAAATGCGGACGCGTTCCATTTCGCGTGGCAGCCGGTGGCCGGCGATTGCGAACTGGTCGCGCGGCTCGCGTCGGTGCAGCCGGCAAATTCACCGGCGAAATTCGGCATCATGATCCGCTCGGAATTTGCGCGCGATGCGAGCCACGGCAGCGTGCTGTCGTTCGCGGGCAGCAAGGTGCAGTTTGCGAGCCGCGCGGCGAACGGCAAGGCGACGACCTCGAAAGACCAGACCGGCGCGGCCGTCCCGCGCTGGCTAAAACTCGTGCGCAAGGGCGCGGTGATCACCGGCTACGATTCCGCGGCTGGCAAGGAATGGAGTGAGATAGGACACGAGACGATCGGCGGTTTCGGGCCCGTGGTTTTCGTCGGCCTCGTGGTGTGCTCGCACAATAACGGGCAGCTCGCGACGGCGCAGTTCACGGATGTGAAACTGCAAAAGCTGAAGCCTTGAGCCGCCCGGCGCAGCCTGATATCCGCGGCGCGATGCAATTCAACAACGTCACCGCCATCGCGAAAGCCAACGTGTATTTTGACGGCCGCGTCGTCAGCCACTCGATCATTTTTTCCAGCGGAGAAAAGAAAACGCTCGGCCTGATTTATCCCGGAAAATTTCACTTCGGCACCGGCAAGGCCGAGCGCATGGAAATCGGCGCGGGCACGTGCCGGGTGAAACTCGACGGCTCGGCCGACACGCGCGACTACGCGGCTGGGACCGAATTTGACGTGCCGGCAAACAGCGGATTCGACATTGAGGTCGCGGACGGAATCTGCGAGTATGTGTGCTCGTTCCTCGACTGAGCGACAGGGGCAAACTCAGTAAATTTCCACTGGCGAGCGCTTGCCATCCTCGGGGCTGCGCTGCGCGGCGCGCTCGGCGCCGAGCGTGGCGATGCGCAGCGCCATCACTTCCGCATCCCGGCGGTGGAATTCGGCTTCATCCCACATGTCAGGTTTCACGAGCCCGCGCTTGAAGGCGGCGACGCTTGCGAGCGCGCGGTCGAGGTCGGCGCGCGGGACTTCATCGAGGAAGCCGTGCGCTTTTTCCACGACCTCGACGCGGTGGCAGATCATCGCGACGTCGTTGCCGGCGGTGATGGCGAGCTGGATCACTTTTTCCAATCCCGCGTCGCCCGTGCCGTACGGATTCAGGATCGCGCCCATGTCGAGGTCGTCCGTCATCACGAGGCCACGGAAGCCGAACTCGCCGCGCAGCAAGCCGGTGATGATTTTTCGCGAGAGCGAAGTCGGGACGCCGCTGTCGTCGAGCGCGGGGTAGAAGGCGTGGCCAATCATCATCGAGTCCACGACGCTCGCGCTGGCGGGTGAGGAAAAATGTTTAAAAACGGCGAGTTCGTGCGGGTCGAGTTCGGCGCGCGAAAGCGGGATCGTGGGCAGTTCGTGATGCGCGTCGGCGGGGGCGCGCGAGTAGCCGGGGAAATGCTTGCCGCACGTCGCGACGCCCTCGGCGCGGAGCGCGTCGTTGAATGCGCCAGCATTGCGGATGACCTGCGCGGCGTCGTGGCCGTAGCAGCGGCCGCGGAGCGAATTGTCGGCCTCGTCGTCGAACGAGATGTCGAGCACGGGGCAGAGGTCGAGATTGAAGCCGAACATGCGCAGCAGCCGTCCGGTGATGCGACCGTGGTCGCGGATTAAATTCAGATCGCCCTTGTCGCGGAGGTTGTTCGCGTTCGGCGGCTCATTGCCGATGAGCTTCAGCCGCGAGACGCGCCCGCCTTCCTGATCAATCGTGATGATCGGCTCGACATCCGAGAGGTCGCGCAGGTCGTCGCAGAGTTTGCGGAGCTGTGCGGGCGACTGAATATTCCGCCCGAAGAGGATGAACGCGCCGGGCTGGATGCGGCGGAAAGTCGCGGCGGTCTGCGTGTCGAGGACGGGACCGGGCACGCCGGTCATGAGGAGCTGGCCGAGGGTGGAAGGCATGTGATGGGTGACTGGTGAGGGGTGACTGGTGGAGACGCAAGTGCGGAGCTTGCGAGGGCTTGCAAATTGGTGGACGCCCCACGATAGGTGCCGCCCATTTTTTCCATGTCGCTCCAGCCTTCTGAAATCAATCGCGATGAGGTGAAGCGGCTCGCTGCTGGTTTTGAGAAGGTGCCGCTCACCGAGGTGCTGCGCTGGCTGTGGGAGAAATTTGGCGAGCGCGCGGCCATCGGCACGAGCTTCCAAGGCGCGGGGCTGGTGATGATCGATCATGCGATCAAGGCGGGGCTGAAGTTCCCGGTTTTCACGCTGGATACCAACCTGCTCTTTCCCGAGACCTACGAATTGAAGGCGCAGCTGGAGCGGCACTGGGGCATTTCCATCGAGGCGCTGCTGCCGGAGGTGACCGTCGATCAGCAGGCCGCGGAGTATGGCGCGGAGCTTTGGAAAAAAGCGCCGGATGTGTGCTGCACGCTGCGCAAGGTGGCGCCGCTGCAGAAAAAACTCAGCACGCTCGCGGTGTGGATCACCGGCCTGCGCCGGCAGCAAAGCGACACGCGCGAGGGCGCGCAGATTCTCGAGCTGTATCACTTCGACGTGCTGCGCGACCTTTACATCCTAAAGGCCAACCCGATGGCTCCGTGGCAGCGCGACGCGGTGTGGGAATACATCAAGACGAACGGCATCCCGTACAATGCCCTGCAGGATCGCGGCTACAAAAGCATCGGCTGCTGGCCATGCACGAATCCGACCGCCGGCGGCGAGAACGAACGCGCGGGCCGGTGGACGGGGTTCGACAAGGCGGAGTGCGGCATCCACACATTTCTCGGCGACAGCATTTGAAAATTCGCGTCCCGGCGAATGCTGGCAAATGTTTCCCGGTTCCTACTAAGAAGGCCCAAGATGAATGAGTTGAAACCTCCAGCCCCATGATGCGCGTTCTTCTCCACCTGCTGCTAGTGGCGCTTGCGCTGGCGGGTCCGCGCGCTTTTCCCGCTCCGGCGAAGACGGCTGCGCAAGGCGTGGGCCGGGAGGAAAAGTTGCGGCTGGCGTCGGAGGTGGAGAAGATTTTTTACGCGAAATGCACGGACTGCCACGACAGCCATTTGCCGAAGCCGAAGGGCAAATTCGGCTTCATCCTCGACCTGAAGCGCGTCGCGGCGAACCCAGATTACATTGTGCGCGGCGAGCCGGAGAAGTCCGAGCTTTTCCAGATGGTGAAGAACGACGAGATGCCCGGCGAGGATGCGGATGTGCCGCCGCTGACGCCGGAGGAAAAAAAACTCGTCGAGGCCTGGGTGCGCGCGGGTGCGCCGCACGAGTTGCCGGAGGGTTTCTCGCTCGAGAATGTGCCGGTGGAAAAAAAGACGCCGGAGGTGAAGGCGACGATGATGCGCCGGCTGGTGAATTGGCTGGGAAAATTGCATCCGGCCTCGACGCATTTCCCCGTGGCGCTGCTGATGACGGCGGTGCTCGCGGAAGGCGTCGCGTGGTGGCTGAAGCGTGACGAATGGATGCTGCTCGTGCGCTTTCTCACGGTGCTCGGCGCGCTGAGCAGCGTGCCGACGACGGTGCTCGGGTGGTTCAATCCGTTCCCGCTCGTGAGCGGCAGCCAGCTCGAAACGATCTATCGCTTTCATCAAATCCTCGGCACCGCGACCGCCGTGTGGGCGCTCGTCTGCGCGGTGCTCGTGTGCGTGTCCGAGTGCGAGGAGGGCTCGCTCGCGCGGCGGCGTTTCCGCGGTGCGCTGCTGCTCGGCGCGTTTCTAATCAGCGTGGTCGGCTTCCTCGGCGGCGCGCTGAATGCAGGCGGGCTGGACCACTACAAATTCTGAGCGGCGTCCGGGGCGCGGGTTGAAATTCACGCCACGCCTGCGCTCGACACGCCGCGCACGGCTTCCCATTTTTCCCGCCGCATGAAACGAATTCTTTCCGGCATCAAGCCGACCGGCGCGCCGCATCTCGGCAATTATTTTGGCATGATGCAGCCGGCGATCGCGTGGCAGGAAAAAGGCGAGGCGTTCTATTTCATCGCGGACTATCACGCGCTCACGAGCGTGCATGATCCGAAGGCGCTGCGCGAAAACACGCGCGCCGTCGCGCTCGACTTCCTCGCGTGCGGACTCGACCCGGCGAAGGCTGTGCTCTTCCGCCAGAGCGACGTGCCCGAGCACACGGAACTCGCGTGGCTGCTGACGTGCCACACGCCGATGCCGATGCTGGAGAATTGCCACGCCTTCAAAGATCACCTCACGAAAAACAAAACGCCAAACCACGGCATCTTCGCGTACCCGGTGCTGATGGCTGCGGACATCCTGCTCTACGACTCGAATGTCGTGCCCGTCGGGCGCGATCAAAAGCAGCACGTCGAAGTCACGCGCGACCTCGCCGCGACAATGAACCACACGTACGGCGCGGGACTTTTTACGATCCCGGAAGCGAGTATCCTCCAGCAGGTCGCGACGGTGATCGGCCTCGACGGGCAGAAAATGTCGAAGAGCTACGGGAACACGATCGGGCTCTTCGAGGACGAGAAACCGCTGCGGAAAAAAATCATGTCCATCGTCACGGATTCGACGCCCGTTGAGTCACCGAAAGATCCCGCGGAATCGAGCATCGTCGCACTTTACTGCCTCGTCGCTGGCGAGGCGGACGTGGCAAAAATGGAGGCGGACTTTCGCGCGGGCGGCACGGGCTATGGCGATTTCAAGAAACGGCTCTTTGAGGCGCTGTGGGAATTTTTCCGCCCGCTGCGCGCGCGCCGCGCCGAACTTGCGGCCGATCCCGGCACCGTGGACTCCGTGCTGAAATCGGCCGGAGAACGCGCACGCGCGGTGGCGGTGCGGACGATGGAGCGCGTCCGCGCCGCCGTGGGCTTGCGCTGAAAACAAGTCTAATGGTCCGCGCGAAGGCGTATCATTTTTGAAGGCGGAATTCGAACTCGGAGAAGTCTGCACACGTAATTTACGCTTGCGCACTGCAGGGCCGTTTCCCAAATTCGCGACTCCCCATCACCTCGCATCCCACACTTCGTGGGCTGGTTTCGAGGACTGAAAAAACAACCACGAAAAACATGCAAGAGAACGCCGGACCGAGGATGCCCTCCGAGCCGATCGCCTCTGAAAAGGTGACGATAGACCTCAAGGTATTCTTCATCGACCTCTAGGAGAACCTGCGCGGGCGCTTCTTGAAAATCAACGAAGACGTCGGTGGGCGGCGTGACACCATCATGCTGCCGGCGGCTGCCTTTAAGGACTTCCTTGAGGCACTCGCGCGCCTGGTCGAGTACGAGTCCAAGCTGTAATCCGCCCCACGGATTCCGGCCCTGCGGACGAAATGCTGCAGGCCAGATTGAACGCCCCAGCCGAGGCCCAGGCTGGGGCTTTCTTTTTTTCTACGAAGGAGCCGGGATGCCCAGCGCGACGCGCACGGCAGCCATGACGGTGGCCGTCTCGATTTCCCTCATGCAGCGGAAATCAATCGGGCACTCACGGAGAAAACACGGGCTGCATTCCGCGCGTTTGCGAATGACGGTGTGACCGAGGCCGAGCGGGCCGGTGAGCGCGGGCTCGGTACTTCCGAAAATCGCGACGGTCCGCACGCCGAGCAGCGCGGCGAGATGCATCGTGCCGGTGTCATTTGTGAGCAGCACATCGCTCGCGCGCAGAATTGCGATGAGCTGCGCGAGCGTGGTTTCGCCGCAGAGGTTTTCGACGTTCGCGGGATTCTCGCAAAGCGCGGCAATCTCCGCGGCGATCGGACGATCCTTCGCGGTCCCCACGAACTGCCAGCGGCACGCTGTCGCGTCGCTCACGCACTGCAGGACTTCGGCGAATTTCTCCGGCAGCCAGCGTTTCGCCGGACCGTACTCCGCGCCCGCGCACACCGCGATGCGCGCGGGCAGCTTCAGCTCGCGCGTTTTTTTTCCAGCGTCGGGAAATCCGAATGTTCGATCCGCGGGCAGACTGGCGCCGAGAAATTCCGCGAGGCGCAAATAGTGATGCACCTGATGCCGGCCGGGCCCGGTCGCACGCGCGCCGTTTTCCTCACGGAGCGCCTGCGTGAGCAGCGCCGCGCGCGAGTGGCCGGGGAAGCCGACGCGCCGCGGAATCCGCGCGAGCCGCAGTTCGAGCGCGGTGCGCAGGCTGTTCGGAAAAATCACACCCGTCGTAAAGCCGCGCCCGCGGATCAGCCGCGCGACTTTGAAAAGGTGCGCGAGGCCCGTGAGCGTGCGGACGATGCCGCGCCCGCGCGCGGCGGGAAACGCGATCACCTCGTCCACCTCCGGCACGAGCCGCCACACGTCCGCCAGTTTTTCCGACGTGAGCACGGCGACGTGCGCGCCCTCGATCCCGCGCTTGATCGCGCGCACGGCGGGCACGCTCATCACGGCATCGCCGAGCCAGTTTGAGGAGCGAATGACGATTCGCTCCATCACGGTTTTTTCCAGGCCATCGCGCGAAACGGATGCTCATCCACCAAGTTCCCCTGAACGCCGGTGAGACGCGGGCCGTAAAACATGATCACCACGTAATTGAATAGCGGGCAGATGGGCACCTCGTCGCGGATGAGGATCGTCTCCGCCGCGCGAAAATCGTCGAACCGTTTTGCGCCGTCCGTTTCCTTCGCCGCCTGCGCGATGAGATCGTCGTAGCGCGTGTTGCTCCAGCCGCAATTGTTGTTGCCGCCGCCGGTCACGAACATGTCGAGAAAGGTGTTCGGATCCTGGTAGTCGCCGACCCACGATGAGCGGCAAAAATCGTAGTCGAGCGCCGAGAGCGAATTTAAATACACGGCCCACTCCTGCTTGATCAAAAGCACCGAAATGCCGAGCTCACGCCGCAGCATTGCCTGCACTTCCACCGCGATTTTTTCATCCGTCTCGTTCTTGTTCGTGTAAAGGTAGCGCACGATCGGAAAGCCCGCACCGCCGGGAAAGCCCGCCTCAGCGAGCAGCTTCCGCGCGGCATCCGGATCGCGCGCGAGGCCCGGCGGCGGCTGGTAGCCCGCGGTGCCCGGCGGCACGAGCGCATCGGCGACGGGCTCGCCGGCCTGCGTGACTTTTTCGGTGAGCAGCACCTTGTCCACGACCATCGAGAAGGCCTTGCGCACGCGCACGTCGTTGAACGGCGCGCGCTTCACGTTGTAGCGGATGAAGTACGTCGCGAGGATCGGCGAGGCGTGGTAATCGCTGCGTTTTTTCAACTCCGGCACGAGCGAAGTTGGCACAAGCGATTTATCGAGCATGAGGTCCGCGACCCCGCTGTAGTAAAAATTGAACGCCGTGTTCGGCGACGGCGCGGGCAGCACATCCACGGTGCGCAGCGACACGTTCGCCGCGTCCCAGTAGCGCGGATTGCGCGTGAGGCGGATGCGATCGTTCAGGTGCCACTCGGTGAGGAGAAAGGGGCCGTTGTTGATCAAGACTCCTGGCCGCAGCCACGACTCGCCCGCTTTTTCCGCCGCCTCCACGCTCGCGCGGTGGATCGGCATGAGCGTGTAGAAAACGCTGAGGTCCAAAAAGAACGGCGTCGGATTTTTCAAACTCACCGTGAGCGTGCGCGCATCCGGCGCGCGCACGGCGACTGAGTCATCTGGAGGGCGCGAGGCGTTGTCCTTCGCCTCGCCGTATGCCTCCGCGCCGCGGATGTAGTAAAACTGATATTTGTATTCCGCTTCCGGCTCGCGGAGCGCGCGCAGCCACGCCCACAAAAAATCGCCAGCGGTCACCGAGTCTCCGTTGCTCCACTGCACGCCCTCGCGAAGGCGGAAAGTGTAGTTCAGCCCGTCCTCCGAAATCTCCCAGCGCTCAGCCATGCCCGGTTCCGTTTCGCCCGCGGCGTTGTAGCGCGTGAGCCCTTCGAAGAGTGCGTAGGCGATCCGCCCCTCGGGCTGGCCGCGGATTTTTGCCGGGTCCATCGAGTCCGGCTCACCGCCATTGATGACAACGAGATCCGCGCGATCCGGCGGACGCCCGCAGCCGGAGACGAGCATCGTCATGAGGGAAAGGAGGATCAGTCGGCGGACGGTGGGATTCACGCGGGCGCGCACGATGCCTCATGCGGGTGAGAGTTGAAAGTTGAGAGTTGAGAGGCGGCATTCGTCGCCGCCGACATCCGTGGCGGCGACGCCCTCGTCGCCGGTCGTTGCAGCGGCGCCTCGCTGCTGCGCTCGTCGTGATCCCGTCCGCGCTGTCCTTCACGCACGGCGGCTTCTTTTGCTGAAACCGCGCCCGCCGGGTGTCATTGCATTTAGCCATCGCTTTTTCCCAAGCAATTCCGCGCACGGTTGCTATTCAACTCCGCCCGGATGAATCCCCTCGAAACGCGCCTCAAATACAAATTCCGCAATCCGCTCCTGCTCGCGGAGGCGCTCACGCACCCCTCGATCGGACACGAGACGCAGCGGCATCACTTTGACAATCAGCGCCTCGAATTTCTCGGCGACGCCGTGCTGCAGCTCATTTTCACCGAGTGGCTGTTCGATCATTTTCCGAAGTTCAGCGAGGGGCAGCTTACGAAAATGCGCTCCGGGCTCGTCTCGCGCGAGGGCCTGAAAATTCACGCCGAACGGCTCGATCTCGGCCGGCACCTCATGATGGGCCGCGGCGAGGAAACTTCCGGCGGCCGCGAACGGAGTTCGGCTCTGGCGGATGCCTACGAGGCGCTCATCGGCGCGATTTATCTCGATTCGGATTACGTGACCGCGCGGCGGATCGTAATCACCGAGGCGCGCGAAGATTTGGAAACGCTGGACGTGGATCTGCCGGATCAAAATCCGAAAGGACAGCACCAGGAATTGCTCCAGGCGATTTCACCGATCAGCCCCGTGTATCCGATCCTCTCGGCGGAAGGCCCCGAGCATCAGAAACATTTCCTCGCACAGGTGACGTGGAACGGCAGCGAACTCGGTGAAGGAAAAGGCCACAGCAAAAAGGACGCGGAGACTGCGGCGGCACGCGACGCGCTGGAAAAAAAGAAGTGGCTGGAGACCGGGTTCGCGGGCGAACCGGCGCAAAAAAAGTTTGCGAACAAGCGGCCAAGAACGGTCAGCAAGTGACGAGCAACTGCGGTCCAGACTGAGCTTTTCCCAGCGCTTCGGAAAATGCGGGGTGGTTTTTCACAGTGCGCAACGACTGCGGAACACGGATGAATCCTGCGTGGAACGCGCACGGCGGAGGTTTTTCACAACGTTATGATGAATAGGGATCTACCGGGGATTTTAAGAACTCCCTGATCACGCTGTGAACAACAACGCGACGGAGGCAAGGAGGGCGCTCGCGACGGGCAAAGATTTTGACAGAAAGTTCTTGCACCTCAGCGGCGCATCCCTATTCTCCTCCTTGTTCTGGGGGGAACAGCGGCCCTCTGTCACCAATCGGTGGCGGGGGGCCGCACTTTTTTTGCCGTGAAAGAGTGCAGCGATTGAGCGGACGGAAGGGGTGCGTAGCGGTGTCACGCTAAGCTGACTTTTTGCGATTTGCGGCGTCGGAGGAGGCTTCTGCGACCGCGTCGAGGTCCGCAAGGAAGCGGGCGCGGCGAGCTTCGGGCAGAACGGCGAGCGATTCGTCCTCCAAAAGGCGCGCGACTTCAAACGCCACGAGGAAAACGCGGTGGCCCTCGGCCTCGAGACGCACGCGGCGCGCACGCCGATCCGTTTCGTGCGGGTGACGCGAGAGCAGCGCCGCTCTTTCCATGCGCCGCAAAATTGAAGTGATCGTATTCGGATCGCTGGCCATGAGATCGGTGATCGTCTGCTGCGTGAGGCCGCGCGCGTCGCCTTCGTGCAGCCAGCGCAGGATGCTATATTGATCGGGCGTGAGACCGAGGTGCGCGATGCGGTGGCGGAAAGTCTGGTTCAGCGAATACCACGCGCGGCGCAACAGCGGCGGGAGGCGGCGGGAGGATTCCTTGCGCGTGCTTTTGTCCGGCATCTGGCGCTCAGGCGGGGACTGCTTCGCGAAGTTTCGCGGCGATGCTGCCGAAGCTCTTCGCGATGGAACTCGTCGGCTCGGTGATGACGATGGGCGCGCCTTTGTCGCCAGCTTCGCGTGTCGCGATGTCGATCGGCACCAAGCCGAGCAGCGGCACTTTTAGCCGTGCGGCTTCGCGCGCGCCGCCGCCGCTGCCGAAAATATCGTACCGCTTCCCGTCGCTCGGGCACAGGAAGTAGCTCATGTTTTCCACGATGCCGAGCACGGGCACGTTCACTTTTTCAAACATGGACGCCGCCTTCCGTGCATCAATCAGCGCGACTTCCTGCGGCGTGGTGACGATGACCGCGCCCGCGAGCGCGACGGTCTGCACGATGGTGAGCTGGATGTCGCCGGTGCCGGGCGGCAGGTCGAGCACGAGGTAGTCGAGGCCGTCCCAATTCACCTGCCGCAGAAATTGCTGAATGTATTTCGTGACCATCGGCCCGCGCAAAATCGCGGGCGCGGCATCATCGAGCAGGAAGCCCATGCTCATGAGTTTCAGCCCGTGACGCTCGATGGGGATGATGCGATTTTCCTCATCCGCAAAAGGCCGCTCGGTCACGCCAAACATCAGACCGATGCTCGGGCCGTACAAATCGCAATCGCACAGCCCGACGCGCGCGCCCGCGGCGTGCAGCGCACAGGCGAGGTTCGCAGCGACGGTGCTCTTGCCGACGCCGCCTTTGCCGCTCGCGATCGCGATGACGCGCTTCACGCCCGGGATCGAAGTCTGCGGCAGCGCGCCGCCCGCCACGGACGCCTGCTGCGGCGCGTGGATGTCCACTCGCACCGTGGCATTCGTGACATCCGGCAGGGTCCGAATCGCAGCTTCCGCCTCGGCTTTGATCTGCGCGGGAATTTTCGCATCCGCCGCGGTGATCGCGACCTGCACGGTGACTTCGCTGCCCGTGATCACGATGTCTTTCACGAGGCCGAAGCTGACGATGTCGCGACTGAAGCCGGGGTATTTGACCGTGGCAAGTTGCTGGCGGATGGTTTCGGTGGTGGGCATGAAAAAAATGTGCGCGGGCGCGGGCGGACACGGAAGCGGCGAGTGCTGGGCGAAGCAAGCGCGCGTCACGCCATGCCCGAGCGTGGAGCCGACGAGTCGTCGGCTCAAAAGGTGCATGGCACTGAGGGCGTGCGATTTTGAAAAAGAGAAGTTTGCGAAAAAAGCGCAATGCACGGATGCACCGCTGCATCATCGTCACGCCCCGTGCCGACCGCTGGTCGGCGCTACGGCTACACCGCGGTCCCGCTCCACTTCAATTTCTGTCGCAGCACGTCGAAAAACGAAACGCCGGGCAGCATCGCGAGCGGCAGACGCTGTGGCGCGCGCGTGATGCGAATCGTGTCGCTGCGCTCGAGCCGGTGCGTCGCGCGACCGTCGAGCGTGAGCAGCACGTCGGGACTTTCATCCGCGGGCGTGATCGTGATCGGCGTGCCGTCGTTCACGATCACCGCGCGATTCGTGAGCACGTGCGGGCAGATCGGATTCACGACGAAGACGCCGCTCTCCGGATCGAGAATCGGCCCGCCCGCGGCGAGGCTGTACGCCGTGCTGCCCGTCGGCGTGGCGATGATCAGTCCGTCGGCATTGTACTCCGTGAGCACCGTCTCGCCGATGCGCACGGCGAGCCGCACGAGCCGCGATTTTTCACCGCGGCTCACGACGGCGTCATTCAGCGCTGTGCCGGTGCGGATGACTCCGCCGGCACGCAGGATTTCCACATTCAAAAGCGTGCGCTCGCTGAGCACGTAGTCGCCCGCGACGATCGCATCCACCGCGCGCTGGTGCTCGGTCGCGCCGACCGTCGTGAGGAAGCCGAGCGAGCCGAGATTGAT
>JBBQJR010000015.1:0-19076 GCA_038326125.1 Chthoniobacterales bacterium | reverse complement strand
CGCACTTGCCCGCGAACTCGCCGCGTGGGCGCGTGAACGCAATCTGAACACGCGTTCCATCCGCTGGCAGTTCACCACCGCCACTGCTCGCACCAAACTCCGCAAGCTCTACCCATCATTTGAGGGCTGACGCGGCACTAGAAGGTCCGCGGGAAATTCTAGATGTAAGACGTGAGCAATTTGCTGAGGGATACCAATGAGCAAAAATCCAACCGTCGTGAGGAATGGGCTCGGCTGACTCCCACTGTAGTGAGGACCAAATGCCGCCATGGCGCTACCGTAAGCGAGAATCACAAACAGCGGAACCATGAGAATACCAACTGCAACTAGAATGCACCAAATGAAGAATGCAGTCCCGAGAATGCGGCTTGCCGCAGAGCGGGTCACTGCGAGCGATTCGGAACGGAGTCCCAAAAACTTTTCTGTCTCGGAAGGCATGGCGGCTAGCTGCGGCGGTAAAGGTAAATGAGGAAGACGATGAGTGCTCCATCCCGCAGAAGGAGCGCGGCGAACCCGGGAAGAGCGCGAAGTGGTGAACTGAAAAGAAACGAAGAATAACTCACGATACTGAGTAGCAGCCCCAGAATCAGGCAAATAAGGACACGGAAGGTAATGCGTTTCATGAGTGTGTGCGAATGATGCGGATCAATTAGAGCAATCCAAGCACGAGCGACGAGTTGATTCCGCCAAAGCCGAACGCGTTGTTCATCGCGCGACGGAAGTAGCAGTCCGGGTTCATGGAATTCGATTCTTGAAGTAGTCGGGATGACGACTCGCGTGCGCCACAGCAATGACGAGCACTTGATCCTCGTCGGCGACGAATGCGACATAGTATGGAAATCCGGGAAGGCCGACGCGCCGGTAGCCGCCCGGACGGAATCGCCAAAGCAGCGGGTGCTGAACGATCGCCGCGCACACGCTTTCGATCTCCGCGCGAAACCTGGAGCCAAGGCCCGCAGAGCGAGCTTCGTAATCCCCCGTGATGCACCCGACCTCCGCTGAAGCCTCGGGAAGAAACTCCAGGACAAAACTCATCGGTCAGGGAGCGATCTGCCGCAACCGCGCAAACACCTCTCCTGCTGGAATCGGCTTGGACTCACCGGCCTTCCATCGCGCAATGCGGCGGGCAATCTCCGCTTCCCATGCCGCCTCGGCACCCGGCTCCGGTTCCAGTTCCACGCTTTCCAGAAGTTGACGGGCCAGCGCGAGACGCTGGTCGGGCGGAAGAATCAGTGCGCCCTGCGCGACGTCATTGAGTGTGGCTGGCATGAGGCGAAGCTAGAGCAGGCGATGTAGCTGTCGAGCGAGGAAAACCATGCACCGGACAGGCCGCTTCGTCAGGCGTTTGGTTCCTATTCGTAGCCAAGACGCTTACGCCATTTTTGCGGGTCTTGGGAACAGTGAAAGACCGCATAGACGACAATGCAGGCATCTGTCGGCTCGTAGAATATCTCGAAGGGAAACCGGCGAATCGGAGCGTGGCGAAACTCGTCCACGGCGACCGGAAAAATGAGCGGATGACGCTGGATGGTGAGCACGCGAGCCTCCACGCAGCGAAGGAAGTCCTCGCCGAGCCCCGGCTCGCGGCTCTCATACCAGTGGCAGGATTCCGCCACATCTTCGTCGGCCTCCGGCGTGTAAATGACGCCATCAATCATGCTGCGCGCGAGCACGCGCTTTGACTTGCTCCCAAGTGCGTCCGGATGCGGGATGCGCGAGGAACCGTTCCTTGCGTCGCCGCAACTCATCGCGCATCGAATCGGAGACGGGCAATGGCGCGTCCTCTTGCGCGATGCTGTCCCAGAGGTCTTCGACGAGTTGCAGACGCTCGGCTCGTGCGAGCTGGAAGAGTGGTGCGAATTCGGTGTTCATGTTCTGGAAGTAGCGGCTTTTTCCGTTTTGTTCAATGGGGCGCGCAGACTTCTAACTTTCCACCAGCCCAAGCACGAGCGACGAGTTGATTCCGCCAAAGCCGAATGCGTTGTTCATCGCGCGGCGGAAGGTGTGGGCGCGACCGGTGTTGGGCACAATGTCAATGTCGCACGCGGGATCCGACATGCGATGATGCAGTGTCGGTGGGAGCCACTGGTCGCGGAGAGCGAGAGCGCAGATGGCGGTTTCCATCGCGGCGGTCGCGCCGAGCGGATGCGCGGTGAAGGGCTTGGTGCCGCTCATGGGCGGCGGCTTCTTTCCGAAGACGGAGCGGACGCACATGACTTCGTTGGCGTCGTTGAGCTGCGTGCTGCTGGCGTGCGCATTGATATAGCCGATGTCGCGCGGCGCGAGGCGTGCGTCGGCGAGGGCGGACGACATGCAGGCGATCACGCTTTCGCCGGAGGGCAGCGGACTCGTCATGTGGAAAGCGTCGTTATTCAGCGCGTAGCCGAGCACTTCGGCGTAGATGCGCGCGCCGCGGCGGATGGCGTGATCCATTTCCTCGAGCACGAGCGAGCACGCGCCTTCGCCCATCACGAAGCCGTCGCGATTTTTGTCGAAAGGCCGGCACGCGAATTCGGGCGGTTCGTCCTGCCAGCGGCTCATCGTGCGGATGAAATCGAACGCACCGAACGTGAGCGGGCACAGCGGTGCCTCGGCTCCGCCGGCGATCATCACATCGGCCATGCCGTCGCGGATGTAGCGCAGCGCCTCGCCGACGGCGATGCCGCCGCTCGCGCAGGAATTTGACGTGGTGTTGCCGGGCCCGCGGAAGCCGCATTCGATCGCGATGTTGCTGTGCGCGCTGCCGCCGAAGACCTGCAGCGCGAGCGTCTGGTTCACGCCGCGCGGACCTTTTTTCAAAAAGCGCGCGTGCTCGGCTTCGGCATTCGAGATGCCGCCGAGCGCGGTGCCGAAACTCACGCCGCGCCGAGCGTCGGGCGTCTCGCGACTCCACGGCAGCTTCGCGTCGTCGAGCGCGAGCAGCGCGGAGGCGACGGCAAACTGCGCGTAGCGATCGAGGCGCTTCAGCCGTTGCGGCGGGAAAAAAGCGGTGGGATCCCAGTCGCGAATTTCTCCGGCGTGGCGTGCGCGAAAGATCGAGGCGTCGAAAAATGTGACCGGCCCGATGCCACTTCGGCCCGCACGGATGCTGTCCCAAAATGCGTCGAGACCGACTCCGCACGCTGCGATGGGGCCGATACCCGTGATGACGGCGCGGCGGCGCGGATGAACATTTTCAGCCGCGGAATTTGGCGTCGTCATGGGCGAGCCTTCCCCGACTTGCGAGACGCCGGTGGAACGCGTCGCTCCGCGCGCGTTTCCGGGTGAGTGCCGCCGGCAGAAACGCGCGCGGAGCGACGCGTTCCACCTACGACACTCCAGCGGGTGAAACATTCTTCGCCGACCGTGCGCATTTCGACGAGGCGGAGATGCGTGCTTTTCGGCAGAAATTTTCCCGCGACGCCGGTCAGCGTCGGCGCGGCGCTCCCACCAAAAAGGATCGGGCAGAGCGTGAGATGGATTTCGTCGAGCAGATCGTGCGCGGCGAACTCGCGGAGCAGCGTGCCGCCGCCTTCGCACACGAGGCGCTTCACGCCGTAGTCTGCGCGGAGAATGGCGAGCGCAAGCGGGAGATCCACGGTCGGCGTCTCGTGCAAAAAAATGTCCGCGAACGGTGCGAGCGCGTCGCGGGTTTTTGCGGGCATTTTCTGCGTTGTGAAAATAACGATCGGCGCGCCGGGTTTCTGGAACACGCGCAGCGAAGCCGCGATGCGCCCGCTGTTGCTGACGATGACACGCAGCGGCGGTTTTTTTTCGCGGATGCCGGGGATGCCCATCGTCATCGTGTCGGACGCGAGCGTGCGCGCGCCGACAAGGACGGCGTCGCACCCGGCGCGGATTTGCACGAGGCGGCGCTTGTCGCGCTTCGAGGAAAAATCGGCAGGAGTGTGGTTGCGCGTTCTGATGCGGCCATCCGCGGTGAGCGCAAAATTCGCGGTGACGAAGGGGCGCGGCAATTTCCGCGACGCAGGCGCGGCAGCCATCACAGCAGGCGAGTGGCGTCCAATTGCGCCTCGGTCTCCGCGAGGATCGCGTCGCGCTCGCGGCGACTCGGGCGGTAGAAGATGTAGCAAAATCCGCCGACCACGCCCCAAAACACGATGCAGAGATAGCCGAGCACGGAGATCGCGGGCGCGACGCCTTCCTGCAAATCGGCGAGCGGCGTGAGCATTTCGTCGAAGACTTTTTCCCGCGTGCCGAGTCCGCCGGGCGTGAGCGGCAGCGCGGCGACGCCTTCGATGATCGGGAGCGCGGAGTAGAGCTCGAGCGCGGAGGGTTTGCGCGGGCCGGAGTCCTCGATGGATTTCGTCGCGCACCAAAACGTGGTGTAGTGCGCTCCGTGCGCGAGGACTGAAATGAAGATCGCGCTGAGCGTCGCGTGCCACGCGCGACCGTAGAGCCCGTACGCGCCGGAGACGGTCGCGAGAAACTGGCGGCCGGGCATTTTTGCCGGGAGCGAATGGACGAGCCGCAGCCCGGAGACGATGCCTGCGAGGATCATGCCGGACACGCTGACCGCGAGGACGGCGAGCACGGTGTACACGCAGCTTTTCGTGATCGGATCGCTCGTGAGCCAGTCCCAGCGGAACGCGGTGATCGTGACCGTGAGGATGCCGACGCCGAGCAGGCCGAGCAGGCGATCCATGACGACACTGAGCGCCGCGGAGGTCTTGTGGCCGACGGGCGCTTCTTTGAGCAGATAGTAGCCCTTGATCAAATCGCCGCCGGTGCCGCCGGGGATGAAGAGGCTGAAAAAGAGGCCGACCATGAGCAGCCCGTAGAGCCGCCGCCACGAGAGATGCACGCCCTGCACGCGCAGCAAAATCTGCCAGCGGATGCCCGCGAGAATCTCGAACAAACCGTAAGCGCCGACGCCAGCGGCGAGCCACCACCAGTTCGCCTGATGGAGCGCGTCGTCGAGCGCGCGGCGCTTGGCTTCGTCGTGGAAGACCCACCACAGCAGCAGCGCAGTGACTGCGATCTGAAACAGGGCGAGCGCGGATTTTTTCATGCGCGGGGTGCGTTGTCCGGCGATGGTGGAATGCGGCCGCGCATGGCACGATATGGCCACAAAGACGAACGGCGTGCCTCGGGTAGGGCGGGCATCCTGCCCGCCGTGCGGCGTATCCTACGCCGCACCCGGCGGGCGTCGCGCGAGGTGGGACGCAAGCTGACGCGCGAACGTGCCGGGTAGGATACCCGGCACGGCGGGCAGGATGCCCGCCCTACCCGGACACGCAAACCTCCACCGGATGCCGCGCGGCGAGTCTTTTCCCAGCGTCTCCTGCGCCGATTTTCTCCACGACCTTTCATTCGCCGAATTTCTCCTTCCACTTCGCGAGCGCGGTCGTGATTTCTTCCTTTGTGCGGCGCGGGCTCATTTCGAAAACGTAGAGCGTGTTCCTCGGCAGCAGCGGGATGAGGCGGTCGTATTCCACGCCGCCCGTGAAAGGCGCCATGTGATCGCGGCCGGGCCAACCCGTGTCGTGCAGATGGCAGCCGATGAGCCGCGGCGCGACGCGCGTGAGCCATTCAAAATGATCGAGGAAGCCGACGTTGTGCTTCACCTGCACGTGTCCGAAGTCGTGCCAGTAGCCGACGACGTCGGGGTTCATGCGGTTGAGCACATCCATCATTTCGCGCTCGCTCGGGATTTCCTCGAAGCTGTGCCGGCTCTCGACGCCGAGCTTGATGCCGCGCTCGCCCGCGTATTCCACGACGCGGCGCAGGCACTCGATCATCCGCAGGAAAGGCGGCACCTGTTTGGCCTCGCGCTCGCGCACGGCCTGCAGCTTGAGCGCGACGTATTCTTTCGAGAGGTGCTTGCCGCCTTCCGCGAGCTTCACGAGCTCACCGGTGTAGTCGCCGATGGGGACGGAGCCGAGATGCAGGACGACGAATTTCGCGCCGAGGCGCTTCGCAAAATCAATCGTCTTGAAAGTGTGCCGGACGGCGCGATCGCGCTCGCCATCGTGCACCGCGCTGAACTGGTAGCAGTCGGGCGACGCGCGCGGAATTTCAGCGGGCAGCGGGCAGAAATTGTGGAGCGACGAGATTTTCACGCGGCCGGCCTCGCACATTTTCAGGATGCCCTCGACGAGAAGGAGCCGGATGCCGTGGCCGAGTTCGACGTTTTGAAAACCGAGTTCCAGGATTTCCTCGAGCATCGCGACGCCATCGGTGTGGCGACCGGAATTCCAGCAAGTTGAACAGCTCAGCATGTGCGGGGACACAAGCGGGGAACGGCGCGGTTCGCAACGCGGGAGTTGCGCGGCCGTTGAGAGAGGAGGGTTGCGAGTTGAGAGGATGTCCAAAAAGTCGGCGCGCGAAGCGGAGGAGGAACCCAGGCTTCCAGCCTGTGCCGTGGGACTGGGCCGGCGGACATCCTGGTCCGCCGGCAGGCTGGAAGCCTGCCCATCCTCTCCGAGCGCACAGGCTGGAAGCACTGTGTTCCTTCGCCACGCGGCCTTTTTAACCCATCTCTGAGAGGCGGAGCGCGCGGGCGGCGGAATGCAGGCGAGGTTTCCCACTTCGCGCGGGCGGGCGCAGCGAGGAGCGCCGCGCGTCCCGCCGACCACGATCTGCGCCGCAGGCCTTATCTTACTTCGGAACCTGCGTGAAGTTGGAGACTCAGAAAGAAAAGTGACGCTGCGCGTGTGTCGTCGTGGCCGTCGGGACGAGCGGTGCTCCATGCGCGCTGCTTCTTCCTCTCAACGCTCAACGCTCAACGCTCCACTTTCCCGCCTCACGCCGCCCAAGTGATCAGCCGCAGCTCGTGCTCCTGGATCAGATTCGGGTGCGTCGGGATCACGCGCACGCTCAGGCCGTAGCTGCCGCTTTCGCGCGCGGGAATTTTTCCGGCGAAACGGAACGCGCCGCTGCCGAGTTTTTCCACCTGCTCGAGCTCGATGGTCTGCGGGTGCGCGATCTGCCCGTCGTTGTTTTCGCCGACGAGCGCCTGCACGCGGACGAACTCCGGCGCGATGGGCCCGAGCGAGGTGCGCACGCTCACTTCGACGGCGTCGCCGACGGTCACGTTCGTGCCGTTGCCGGTGTGAATTTTCACATCCGCGAGTTTCACATGCGACCAGTCGCGGCGGATGCTGTCCTTCCAGCGGGCGACCTCGACGGCCTTTTTGCACGCGTCCGCGGTGAGCGTGGCGTGCGCGGCGGCAGCGCGATCGTAGAGGCGCTCGGTGTATTCCTTCACCATGCGGTGCGTGTTGAAAACGGGGACAATCGTGCGGATGGACTCGCGCATCAGATTGATCCACGCGAGCGGCAGGCGGCCGTCGGGCTTCGCGTAATAGAGCGGCAGGATTTGCGTTTCGAGGACGTGGAAGAGGCTGTGGACATCCACCTCGTCTTCAAAATGCGGCTCCGGCGGGATCGTGCTCTCGGGGATTTCCGGGCCGATGGCCCAGCCGTTTTTGCCCGTGCAGGCCTCGCACCACCAGCCGTCGAGCACGCTCAGATTCAGGCCTCCGCTCGGCGGGAGTTTCATGCCGCTCGTGCCGCTCGCTTCGAGCGGGCGGCGCGGATTATTCAGCCAGAGATCCACGCCCTGATAGAGCCGGCGACCGACGTAGTGATCGTAGTCTTCGACAAAAACGATGCGCCCCTCGAACTCCGGCATCCGGCTGAATTTATACACATCCTGGATGAATTTTTTTCCCGGCTCGTCCTTCGGATGCGCCTTGCCCGCGAAGACAAACTGCACGGGATGATCCTTGTTGTTCATCAGCTTCGCCAGCCGCTCGCGGTCGTTGAAAAGCAGCGTCGCGCGCTTGTAGGTGGCGAAGCGGCGCGCGAAGCCGATCGTGAGCACCTCGGGATTTAGCATCCGCGAAATGGTGCGGATTTTGTCCGGCGTGTCGCCCGTCCGCTTCCACTGCACGCGCGTGCGTTCGCGGATGAATTCCAGCGTGCGCTGCTTCTGCCGCTGGTGGACTTCCCACAGTTCCTCGTCCGGGATGTCCTGCACTTTGCGCCAGAAATCCTTGTCCGTGAGATGCTCCTCCCAGCCCGGCAGATACTTGTCGTAAATCTTGATGAAGTCCGGCGCCATCCACGTCTTCGTGTGGATGCCGTTCGTCACGCTCGTGATCGGCACCTCATCCTGCGGCACGCCGCGCCACACGTCCTTCCACAGCCCCTGCGACACGCGGCCGTGCAGCGCGGAGACGCCGTTCGCGTGGCGGCTCGTGCGCAGCGCGAGGATCGTCATGCTGAACGGCTCGCTCGGATTTTGCCGCGTCTGCCCGAAGCTCGCGAACGTCTCGAAATCAATCTTCACCGACGCCGGGTAGTCGCCGAAATATTTCCGCATGAGCTCGAGTGGGAACGAATCATTCCCCGCCGGCACCGGCGTGTGCGTGGTGAAGACATTGGCCGACGCGGTCGCCTGCAGCGCGGCGTAAAAGCTCAGCCCTTCCTCCATGACGCGGCGGCGGATGAGTTCGAGCGAAAGGAACGCGGCGTGCCCTTCGTTCATGTGATAGACGGCCGGCTTGATGCCGATGGCGTTCAGCGCGTGGACGCCGCCGATGCCGAGGATGATCTCCTGCTTGATCCGCATCTCATAATCGCCGCCGTAGAGCTGCGCCGTGATCTCGCGATCCTCGGGCGCATTTTCCGGCACGCTCGTATCCATGAGATAGAGCGTGATGCGTCCCACCGCGAGCTGCCACACGCGCACGCGCACCCAGCGATCCAGGATTTTCACGCCGATCGTGAGGTGATTTTTTTCCGCATCGAGCACGGGCTGCACGGAGAGGTGGGAAAAATTTTGGTTCAGCGCGAGGTTCTCCTGCCAGCCCTCCTTGTTGATCTGCTGCTTGAAATAACCGTGCCGGTAGAGCAGCGAGACCGCGACGAACGGCAGGTCAATGTCGCTCGCCGATTTGCAGTGGTCGCCCGAGAGAATGCCGAGGCCACCGGAGTAGTTTGGGAACGATTCGTGGAAGCCAAACTCCGCGGAAAAATACGCGACCGGACCGGTCATTTTCGCCTCGGGCCGCGTCTTGCCCCAGGTGTCCTTGCGCGTGATGTAGGCGTCGAATTTCGCGACCACGCCCTTCATCTCGCGCAGGAAATCGTCATTCACCGCGAACTCCTCGAGGCGTCCCTGCCGGCAAAGCTGCAGCAGCCGCACGGGATTGTGATTCGTCCGGTGCCAGATTTCCGGGTCGAGCTTTTGAAAAAGCGCGCGGGCGGAGGGTTCCCACGTCCACCAGAGATTGAGCGCCAGCCGGCGCAGGGGTTCGAGCTGTCCCGGCAGTTTCGGGACGACGTTGTACGTATGGATCGGTTGCATGGTTCCCTTTCTAGTTTGCGGTTGTCGGTCGGTGTCCGGGGAAGGGGAACAAGCGCGCGACCGTAGCGGGCCGAAAATTCAGGGCAAGAAAGTTTCGCGCCGGGCAAAACTCCATCAGGCTCCGGTCGTGCGCTCGCGCGAGCCGGACGAATGCAGCAGCCCGCTGATGAGCAGCGCCGGCAGCACCGCGACGACGCCCTCATCGTCCGCCACCACGACTCGCGTCGCTCCAGGAGGGAGATAAATATGATCCACCGTCGGCACCGGATACTCGCGTCCATCGGCCGTGCGGATGCGGAAAGGCGCGAAAGGCGCGATGGCCAAGTGTCTGCGGAGATCTCCAATCATGCGGCCACCATAGGTGCGACAGTCCCGCGCGCAAGACGGCAGGGCGAGGACGTGGCCAGCGATTTGAGCAGCGGAAAATTTTGGGTTCACATCTTGCGGCCGGGAGTCGGCAAGGGGTAGAGCGGTGCCGATGAAAATCCCCCTGCTTTGCTTGCTCGCGTTTTTTTTCGCCGGCCGGGCCCTTGCCGACACGCTGCGCCCAAACATCCTGTGGATTTCGAGCGAGGATCACGGGCCGCACATGGGCTGCTACGGCGACACTTATGCCACGACGCCGAACGTGGACGCGCTCGCGAAAAAGGGCATGATTTACCTGCACTGCTGGTCGAACGCGCCCGTGTGCGCGCCCGCTCGCACGACGATCATCACGGGCATGTATCCCACGAGCCTCGGCGCGGAACACATGCGCAGCATGGTCCCCTTCCCCGCGGGGAAAAAGATGTTCCCGCAGTTCCTCCGCGAGGCGGGCTGGTATTGCTCGAACAACGCGAAGGAGGACTACAACATCGCGAAACCGGGGCAGGTGTGGGATGAGTCGTCGAAGACCGCGCACTGGCGCAAACGGCCCGAGGGCGTGCCGTTTTTCGCGGTGTTCAATTCGCTCAAAAGCCACGAGAGCCAGATCCGCGCGCGCCCGCACACGCTGATCCACGACCCGGCGAAGGTGCATGTGCCCGCGTATCACCCCGACACGCCGGAGGTGCGGCACGACTGGGCGCAATACTACGACATCGTGACGGAGGCGGACGCCGACGCGGGCGTGCGGCTCGCGGAGTTGGAAAAGGACGGGCTGACCGAGGACACGATCGTCTTTTACTGGGCCGATCACGGCTCCGGCATGCCGCGCAGCAAACGCTGGCCCTACAACTCCGGCCTGCAAGTCCCGCTCGTGGTTTATATCCCGGAGAAATTCAAGGAGCTGCGTCCGCCGGAATACAAGGCGGGCGGAAAGTCCGAGCGGCTCGTGAGCTTCGTGGACTTCGCGCCGACGATGCTCAGCCTCATCGGCGTGAAGCCGCCGGAGTGGATGCAGGGCCACGCGTTCCTCGGGAAATTCATCACCGCGCCGCAGCCATTCATCTACGGCTTCCGCGGGCGCATGGACGAGCGCCTCGACCTCGTGCGCAGCGTGACCGACGGCCGCTACGTTTATATTCGGAACTACATGCCGCACCTCATCTACGGCCAGCATCTCAACTACATGTGGCAGACGCCGACCACGCGCGTGTGGGAGCAGCTTCACAAGGAGGGCAAGCTGAACGCCGTGCAGGACAAATTCTGGAACCCGAAGCCGCCGGAGGAGCTGTTCGATCTTCAGAGCGATCCGGATGAGGTGAAAAATCTGGCGGACTCGAAGGAGCACGCGGAGATCAAGACGAAGCTCCACACGGCGCTGATGGATCACGAACGGCGTATTCACGATGTGGGCTTCGTGCCAGAGGGCGAACGACTGGAACGCTCGAAAGGAAGCTCGCCATATGATTTCGGGCACAGCGATGCGTATCTGACGTTCTCAAGTGTTTTTTGGACGGCATCACTCGCCTCCAACACCAAACCGGGCTCATCGTCCCGCCTGGAGGAAAAACTGAGAGATCAGGAAGCAGCGGCGCGCTATTGGTCCGTGCTCGGCCTCCAGATTCGCGGCAAGCCCGCGGTGGACGCGAGTCACGACGCGCTCGTGTCCGCCATGAAGGACACCTCCGCGCCAGTCCGCATCGCCGCCGCGCGCGCGCTCGGGGAATTCGGCAGCGAGGGCGACACGCAGGCCGCGCTGCAACTCCTGCTCGCCCACGCCGACTGGTCGAAGAACGACGTCTTCACCGCGATGGCCGCGCTCGACGCGGTCAACGCCCTCGGGGAAAAGGCCAAGCCCATCGCCGCGCAAATCAAGGCCCTGCCCGACAAAGGCCCGGCCCCCGATGCCCGGCTGAAGGAATACATCCCGCGGATGCTGGAAGAATTGCGCGCGCGCTTCCCGTAGCTTTTCGGACAGGTTTGAAACGCAGAGCCGCAAAGACGCGGAGGCCGAGATTGATTCGGAATGTTTACCGAAACTCATCGGCCCGCTCGGGATGAAAACAGGATTGCGATGATTGGCAGGATTCACGGGATTGAGAGGGGCTCTGAAATCATGTCCATCCTGCCAATCCTGAAAATCCTGTCTCACTCTTCCCGCAGCAGACGCCTTTCGGCACACACGCTCAGATGTACCGGGTGTTCGGTGTGATTCGCTTGCCGATTTTCCTCCGCACCTCTGAGTCTCCTTTTTTTAACTGCACCCCGTCCGCAAGCGGTGCCGCCGGGAAAAAATCAACCTTGGCCCTTGCCCTGATTATCAACTCCCTGTATCTCCCGCGCCCAATATGCGTTTTCCATTAGCCCTTACGGCACGTATCGCCCGTCACATCATCAGCCACAAGATGAGGGGTGTGAAAAAATTTGCGACTGTGCTGCAGCTCGAGCCGCTCCATACCTGCAACCTCACCTGCACCGGCTGCGGGCGGATTCGCGAATACTCGACCTCGATCAAGGACGTGATGCCGCTCGATGACTGCCTCCAGGCTTCCGACGAATGCGGCGCGCCGATGGTGAGCATTTGCGGCGGCGAGCCGCTCATTTACCCACACATCGAGGACCTCGTGGTGGGCTTGCTGAAGCGCAAGCGCATCATCTACATCTGCACGAATGCCACGGCGATGCGCAAAAAGATGCGCGACTATCTGGCGTCGCTTTTTGCCAAAAACAAGGAGGCCGCGGAGGCGAAAGTGCAGGTGCTGCTGAGCGAAGAACTCATCACGAATGCGCAGGCGGACGAGGCGCGCAAGGGGCCGAAGGATGCGAAGAAGGCCGTCATCGCGCCGACGCAATGGATGTATTGGAACGTGCATCTCGATGGGCTGGAGCGGACGCACGATCTCATCGTGGAGCGCGAGGGCGTCTTCAAGGAAGCCGTGCTGGCGATCCGCATGGCGAAGGTGCTCGACTATCAGGTCGCGACGAACACGACCGTTTACAAGGAGACGGAGGTGCAGGAAATCGAAGACCTCTTCGAGTTTCTGAACACGCTGAATGTGGACGGCCACACCATCGCGCCCGGCTACGAATACGATGCGGCGAAGGCCGACATGGTGAAGCGTCTCGGCATCGAGCCGGAGAACTTTTTCCTCACGCGCAAGCTCACCATCAAGAAGTTTGCCAAGATGGAGGAATGGGGCCGCCTGTTCCCGATCCTCGGCACGCCGGTGTATCTCGAATTCCTCGCCGGCAAGCGCGACCTCACATGCAGCGCATGGGCAATTCCGACGCGCAACGTCCGCGGCTGGAAAGGCCCCTGCTACCTGATGACGGACGGCCACTACAAGACCTACCAGGATCTGCTCGACAAGACGAACTGGGACAAGATCGGCGTCGTCAACGGCGAGGCCCGCGACCCGCGCTGCGAGAACTGCATGATGAACTGCGGCTACGAGCCGACGGCCGCGCTCGGCATCGGCGCCAAGTCCGGCGACATGTGGAAGACGATCAAGTTCAACTTCGGCAAGAAGCCGAAACCGGCGGTGAAACACGTCGAGGCCTACAACGGCGTGACGTGCGGCAAGGGCCATCTCACCGGCCCCGGCGCTCCGGCGAAGAACGCTGCTGCCGGCGGATGCGGCACCGCTGAAAAGGAAAACCTCGCGGCCACCTCCTCGGCGAATTAGTCGCCAGTGAAGTAATCCAAAGCCTCGGCAGCGTCCGATGATTACCGAGAAACTTCCGCAGACCGAGCGCGATCCCCTGCCCCGCGCCATCGCGAACGCGCAGGCGAATCTCCTCCGGCTCCAGCGCGACGACGGGCATTGGTGCGGCGAGCTGGTCGTGGACAGCACGCTCGTGAGCGACTACATCGCCTACATGCACTGGGCGAGCGAAGTGGACCCGGTGCTGGAGGAAAAATGCGTCGCGCACATTCGCCGCCGACAACTCGCGGACGGCGGCTGGAACATTTACGAAAACGGCCCGAGTGAAATCAACGCGACGGTGAAAGCGTATTTCGCGCTGAAGCTCGCCGGCCACGCGCCGAATCTCCCGTGGATGCAGGAGGCCCGCGCCGCGGCGCTGCGTCTCGGCGGCATCCCGCGGATGAACACGTATTCGAAGCTCTACCTCGCGCTGCTCGGACAGTTCCCGTGGAAATATCTGCCCACCGTCCCGCCGGAGATGCTCCTTTTTCCAAAGTGGCTCTTCTTCAACATCTATCACATGAGCTCGTGGACGCGCGCGATGCTCATCCCGCTGGCGATCCTGAATCACTTCCAGCCCACGCGCCATCTGCCGCCGGAAGTCGCGCTGCACGAGCTTTACCCCGCCGGCTCCGAGCAGGCCGACCTGCGCCCGCGCTGGCGCAAACCGCGCGCTTCGTGGCCGAATTTCTTCCTGTGCTGCGATCGCATTTTGAAACGACTGCGCCCTTTCCAATTCAAGCCGCTGCGCACGCGCTCACTGCGGCTTTGCGAGGAATGGCTGCTCGAGCATATCGGCGAAGGCAGCGACGGGCTCGGCGCGATTTTTCCCGCGATGCTCAACTCGATCCTCGCGCTGAAAGCACTCGGCTACACGAACGATCATCCGGTGCTCGCGAAGGCGAAGCGCGACTTCGAGGGACTCTTCGTGGACGACCCCGCGGACTTCCGCATCCAGCCGTGCCTCTCGCCGGTGTGGGACACCGCAATCACGACCATCGCGCTCGCCGACAGCGGCGTGCCGACGACGAATGACTCGCTCCAGCGCGCGGAAAAATGGCTGCTCTCGAAAGAGGTCCGCGTCCGCGGCGACTGGGCGGTGAAAAATCCGCACCTCGAGGCGAGCGGCTGGGCCTTCGAGTATCGCAACGATTTTTACCCCGACACGGACGACACGATGATGGTGCTCATGGCGCTCCGTGCCGCGCGGCCCGACGTGGATTTCGGCGTCGCGCAATTCAGCGAGCGCAAGCACGCGAAGCACGCGCCGGCGGCCGACGAGCGCACCGCGATTTACCAGCGCGCGCTGCGCTGGCTGATGAGTTTCCAGTGCAAGGACGGCGGCTGGGCGGCGTTCGACAAAGACGTGACCAAGCGCTGGCTCGAGGACGTGCCCTTTGCCGACCACAACGCCATCCTCGATCCGACGTGCAGCGATCTCACCGGACGCGTGCTCGAGCTGCTCGGCAAAATCGGCTTCCCGCGCAACGACAAGCGCGTCCGCCGCGCCATCGCGCTCATTCAAAAAACGCAGGACGCCGACGGCTCCTGGTATGGCCGCTGGGGCGTGAATTACGTGTACGGCACCTGGCAGATCCTGCGCGGCCTGCGCTGCATCGGCGAAGACATGCGCCAGCCGTGGATCGTCCGCGCGCGCGACTGGCTGGAGAGCTGCCAAAATGACGACGGCGGCTGGGGCGAGACCTGCACGAGCTACGACGATCCGACCACCAAAGGCCGCGGCCCGAGCACGCCCTCGCAGACCGCGTGGGCGCTCATGGGCATCATCTCCGCGACTGATCCGTCGCGCCCCGCCGCGTTCGATTGTCGGAGCATCCGCCGCGGAATCGAGTATCTCATCTCGCAACAAAACGCCGATGGCTCGTGGCCTGAGCCCGAGACGACCGGCACGGGATTCCCGTGCGTGTTTTATTTGAAATACGACATGTACCGGAACAACTGGCCGCTCATGGCGCTCGCGCACTACGCGACCGCGACCGTCGTGCTGAATCGGGATTGAACGCGCCTGAGAGCGGCGACTTCCAAGTCGTCGGAAAGTGACACAAACACGAACAGCGTGCCTCGGGTGGCGCGGGCGTCCCGCCTGCCGTGCCGAGCGGTCGCTTGGCACACCGCAAAAAAACGGACGCTCTTTTGAAATCACGCACACAGACATACGATGTCCGACGCAGGATGCGTCGGACGGCAGGCGGGACGCCCGCGCTACCCGACGCAATGTCGCTGCGCTTGCAGCCGCGCCACGCGGCTCGCTAGGCTCCCCGCTCTCATGTTGATCCTCCAAAAATTCTCGATCGGCGTCGGCGATCGCTTCGCACATCAGGCCAAGGCGCAGCTCCGCGCCTGCGTGCTCGCGGCGGCGCATGGCATGGACATCGTGCCCGTCTGGAATAAGTCCAATCGCGAGCACAACTTCATCGGTTCGGAGCCGCAGAGCGTGTTCGACGCTGCCAAGGCCGCCGTGGCCGCGCTGGCTTGGAAACATGGATGGCATGTTGACGCCGATCATATCCGCATCGACACGGTCGATCGCTTTCTCCCGCACTCGGATTTTTTCACGCTGGATGTTGCCGATTCCATCGGCGAGCCAGCCGAGCCTGAAGAGGTTCTCGCCTTCCTGGACCGGCATCCGGAACTCATCGGCACGATTACCATCCCGAATATCGCCACGCCGTTCCAGGCCACACGCGCGGACATCGAGCGCATCGTCTCGAAATACCTTCTCGCCGTGCAGCACGCGGGAAAAATCTACCGCCACATCGAGATGAAAAAAGGCGCCGACAATTTCATCGCCGAGATCTCGATGGACGAGACCGACTCGCCGCAGACCCCGCCGGAACTCCTCGTGATCCTCGCGGCGATCGCGGATGAAAAAATCCCCGCGCAGACCATCGCACCGAAATTCACAGGGCGTTTCAACAAGGGCGTGGACTACGTCGGCGACCTCGTGCAGTTCGAAAAGGAATTCCACGACGACCTCGCGGTGATCGCGCACGCCGTCGCGCGCTACGGCCTGCCCGCGAACCTCAAGCTCAGCGTCCACAGCGGCAGCGACAAATTTTCGCTCTACCCGATCATCCGCCGCACGCTGCCGAAGTTCAGCGCCGGTCTGCACATCAAGACCGCGGGCACGACGTGGCTCGAGGAACTCATCGGCCTCGCGGAAGCCGGCGGCGATGCGCTCGCGCTGGCCAAGGAAATTTACGCCGACGCGATCGGCCACGTGGACGAACTGTGCGCGCCGTACGCGAGCGTGATCGACATCGATCGCGCGAAGCTCCCGAGCGCCGAGGAAGTCGCAGGCTGGACGGGCACGCAATACACCGGCGCGCTCCGCGACGATCAAAAGCATCCGCTCTTCAACCCGAGCTTCCGCCAACTGCTCCATGTCTCCTTCAAACTCGCCGCAAAAAAAGGCCGCCGGTATCTCGACCTCCTCGAAGCGAATGAGGAAATCGTCGGCAAAAACGTGACCGAGAATTTGTATGATCGACACCTCAAGCCGCTGTTCGTCGGCTGATTCGGCGGCGCGTTGACGCACCGCACACGGCCGAGCAGCTTTCGAGCATGAGCACCGTCGCAGAGATCGAAGCCGCGATCACCACGCTGACCACGAGCGAGGCCGAGGAATTGCGCGAGTGGCTGGAGCAATGGATCGAGGACCAGCGGGAGATGACGCCTGAGTTTCTCGCCTCCCTCGAACGCGGGAAAGCGGACTTGGCGGAAGGCAGGGCGCGGGTCATAAAACCGTAAGGCGATGCCGCGCTGGGCGACGCAGATTTTCTCCCGCGAGTTCGACGCCTTGCTGAATGGCATTCCCGCAAAGTTGCGTGAGTTGAGCCTCGCGAAGATCTCCGAGGTGGGAACGCGTCTCGATTCTTTCCCGCACTACCGGATGACCGGCCGCGATGAATTTCGCCTCCGCGTCGGCGACTATCGGATCATCTACCTTTTCGATGTGGCTCGGAACGAAATCGAACTCATCACTCTCGGGCATCGGCGCGACGGGTACCGCTGAGGAAGATTTTTCGCCTCACACCCTCGCCGGTTCCATCCGCGGGGCGAAGAGGTGGATGACAAGCAGCGCGACGAGATACGCGGAGCCGGCGATGAGGAAAATTGGAACGTAGCTGCCGGTGCGCTGGAGAATCTGCCCGACGAACAGCGCGATGAGCATCCCGCCGATGCCGCCCGCCATTCCGCCAATGCCGACGACCGAGCCCACCGCTTGCCGCGGAAACATGTCGGACGCCGCGGTGAAAAGATTCGCCGCCCAGGCCTGATGCGCCGCGGCGGCGAGCGAGAGCAGCGCGACGGCGACCCACAGGTTCTTCGCGTTCGCCGCAAACACGATGGGCACGACGGCGAGCGCGCAGACAAGCAGCGCCGTTTTGCGCGCGGCATTCACGCTCCAGCCGCGGCGGATGAGCGCGGAGGAAAACCAGCCGCCCGCGATGCTGCCGAGGTCGGAGAGGAGATAGATGACCACGATGGGCGGGCCCATTTTCGTGAGGTCGAGGCCGTGGTTGCGCTGGAGGAAATCGGGGATCCAAAAAAGGTAGAGCCACCAAATCGGGTCGGTGAGAAATTTTCCGAGCGAGAACGCCCACGTCTGGCGGTGCGGGAGCAGCTTGCGCCATGGCACGATTCCTGGAGCGTCGGCGGGATCGCTGCGGATGTGCGCGAGTTCCGCGGCGGAGACGGTGCGATGCTCGCCGGGCGCGCGATAAACGATGAGCCACATCACGAGCCACATGAACCCAATCGCGCCGGTGATGACGAAGGCCCATTGCCAGCCCCAGTGCGCGGTGATCCACGGCACGCTCAGCGGTGCAAGGATGGCACCGACATTTCCGCCGGAGAGCACGATGCCGGTCGCGAACGCGCGCTCCTTGCGCGGGAACCACTCGGCCACGGTCTTCACGCACGCGGGAAAATTTCCCGCCTCGCCGAGCCCGAGCACGAAACGCGCGACGGCAAATCCCGCGGCCGCGCCGGTGAGCATCACGATGGCCGGCGGATTCAGCAGGAGCGTCGGGACTTGCAGCGCGGGGAAAAGAGGCGCCGCCGCGTGCGCGATGGCCGCGACGCTCCACACGCCGACCGCGATCGCGAATCCGCGCCGTGTGCCGAGCGTGTCCATGATTCGCCCGGCGAGCGGAAAGCCGAGCGCGTAGGCGAACTGAAAGCTGAAGACGATCGCCGCGTAGTCCACTTCGGTGAAATGGAATTGCGCCGTGAGCGGCCCTTTCAGCAGCGCGATCACCTGTCGATCAATGTAGTTGATCGTCGTCGCGAGAAAAAGCAGCCCGCACATGAGCCAGCGCACGCGGCCGACGCGGGGAGTGGAAGTGCGGGGGTTGCTCATGCTGTGGGGAGATGTGTCGCCGACGAATGCCCCGCGCGACAAGTGGAACCGGGGGCGGAGCGAGCGTGCCGTAGGCGGGAGCGGAAGCGCGCGCGGGACGACGAGAACGCTCGGCAAAACGACAAAGCGCGCGCGGATCGATCGACCACGGATTTCACCGATGGGCACGGATGGGAGGGGCCTCCGCGGAAAACCATCCGTGCCATCCGTGTCATTCGTGGTTGAAACATCCGCGCCATCCGCGTCCGGAGAAATTCGCGGGTGTCGCCGGCAGTTGCGCGCCGGTGCCGCAAGCTTCCGCCCG
>JBBQJR010000014.1:0-20358 GCA_038326125.1 Chthoniobacterales bacterium | reverse complement strand
AATGTATTCCTCACGAGTCACAAAGCCATCGCGGTTCACGTCGAATTTGTCGAAGCGCTTCGCCGCCGCTTCGGGATCGGACTGGCGGGACTTGTATTCTTCGCGCGTGAGCTTGCCGTGCTTCTCCGGGTCGAGCCGGTCAAACTTCGCGGCACGCTCGGCGAAAGTCGCATCCACCGGCGCGAGCGGACTCGGCGTGGATGTCGCAGCAGACGCGGCTTCCGCCGTTGTCGGCTTCGCCGCTGATGCGGATTCCAGCTTTGTCGCGGCATCTTTGGCAGCCTTTTTCTTGTCCATCTTTTTGCCCTCCTTCTTCGACTTGTCCGCGTGACGTCCCGAGCCGTCGCCGTCGTCGAGGATGCCGCCACCGGGATTCAGACTGGCTAAGGCGGCGGTGAGTCGCGCGCGTGCGGCCTTGCTCGCATCGGCGTCGGCGGTCGCGGCCACGAGCTTTTCGGTGAACGGCGAATCGCTCATATCGAACAGCTCGCCCTTCTCATTCAGCTTCCAGTCGGCCTCACGCACATACCAGTTCTTCGCCAGCTCGATAAAAATCCACTCGCGCGGTTTGCCTTTCTCACCGCGCAACTGCGGCAGAATGCTGTGGCCGTCGAGAATTTTGTCCGCAGGAAGTTTCGCGCCCGCGAGTTCCGCGAACGTCGGCACAAAGTCGGTGGAGTCCACCATGTCCTGCGAGACTTTGCCCGCGGGCGTCACGCCGGGCCAGTTCGCGATGAGCGGGACATGCGCGCCGCCTTCGAGCATCTCGCCTTTTGCGCCGATCAGCTCACGCCCGCCGATGGTGCCCTGCCTGGCCCACCGGTGCCCGGTGCCGTTGTCGCCCATGAAAATAAGCAGCGTCTTCTCGCGCAGCTTCAGCCGTTCGAGTTCGGAGACGAGCTTGCCGACGAGCTTGTCCATGTAGGCGACGTTATCCACCATGAGGTCCGCCGGGCTCGGCGCGCTGTCGGGCGTGCGCTGGAGTTCGCCGTGGACGTGCGACATCGAGTAATAGACATAGAACGGCTTGTCCTGGTTCTTCGTGATGAAGTTCACAAGATGCGTGTGCATCAGCTCGGGCATGTATTCCTGGTCGGCCAAAGTTTTCTCCGCGCCGTTCACCCAGTATTTCTCCGGCTTCGCCTTGTTGTTACTCCAATACACACCGCTGCCGCGGAATTTCAGCCAGTCATCGAACCCAAACTCCGCCGGCCCGAGCGGGAGCTGTCCCCACTTGCCAATGCACGAAGTCACATAGCCTGCGGGCTTCAAATACGCGGGCATAAAAGTCTCCACGGTTTCTTTCATGCGCCCGGTCGCATCCTGATTCGTCGCGCCGGTGCGGAACGCATAGCGCCCCGTCATGATAAGTGCGCGCGAAGGCCCGCACAGCGGCCCGGTATAGCCGTGCGTGAAGCGGATGCCGCCCTCTGCGAGCTTGTCTATGTTCGGCGTCTTATAGTTATCCGCGCCGTAACAGCTCACATTCCCGACGCCGAGATCGTCGGCGAGAATGAAGATGATATTAGGCTTCGGAGGCACGGCTGCGCGGGCAGTGACGCGGAGGGTGAATATGCAGGCGAGGGCAAGAACGAGGGGTTTCATGGGAGTGCTTTGGTGTGAGTGCGGGCGGGGATGAGGATCTGGCGCGCTATTACTTCGCCTTCGGATGTTTGCCACCCTGCGATACGAATTCCTCGCGCGTGATGATGCCATCTTTGTTCGCATCGAACTTCTCGAAGCGCTCCTTCGCCGCAGTGGCATCGGACTGGCGCAAGGTGTATTCCGCGAGCGTGAGCGTGCCTTTGTGATCCTTGTCGAGCTTATCGAAGCGCGAACCGCGATCCTCGCTTGTGTTTGCTTCGACGGTAGCAGGCTTGGCGGGAGTCGCGGCAGCGGCCTTCGTGGCAGCGGCTTTGCCTTTGCCCTTTCCTTTGCCTTTCGCGTCGGGGGTCGGCGCGGAGGAACCGACCGGCGGGAGATGCTTCGCGAAGGACTCGATGATGCCCTTGTTCTCCGGCTTGTCGTGCAGGCTCACCGTCTCGGCGGGATCGTTCTTTTCGTCGTAAAGCTCGATCGCGACGATCTTCGGACCCGCGATCTCGCGCCACATCGTGCAGCGATAGCGGTCGTCGCGGATGCTGTAGCCCATCACATCGCCGCCTCCGGTCTTGCCGGCCTTGCGCGGGTATTGGCTGATGGCGACTTTCGCCGACGGCGCGGATGGATTTTCGATGAAGGGCTTCAGGCTCTTGCCAGTAAGTCCGCTCACGGCAGGCAGGCCGCAGAGGTCGGCGAGCGTGGGATAGACATCCACGAACTCGACGGTGGCCTCGGATTTTTTTCCAGCGGTCTTTTGCCCCGGCACGCTGATGAGCAGCGGCGCGCGACAAGCGATTTCAAAGTTCGTGTGCTTTTCCCACAGACCATGATCGCCGAGCTGCCAGCCGTGATCGCCCCAGAGCACGACGATGGTGTTGTCCGCGAGATCTTCCTTTTCCAGCGCGTCCAGCACCTTGCCGACCTGCGCGTCGGTGTAACTAATGGCGGCATAGTAACCGTGGCGAAGCATCTTCGCAAAGTCGGCCGGGATCGGGTTCCCCTTGGGCACGCCCTGATAGTTATGCAGTTCGCTGTTTTGGTGGCCTGCGAATTCCGGGCAGCCCTCGGGCAGATGATCGATCGTCGGCAGCGGGATCGTGTTCGGGTCGTAGAGATCCCAGTATTTTTTCGGCGAGACGAAGGGCAGATGCGGCTTCAGAAAACCGACCGCGAAGAAGAACGGCTTCCCCTTCGACTTCAGCTCATGCAGCCGCTTCACTGCCTCCGCCGCGGTCGCACCATCGGGCAGGTCGTCCTCGGTTTTCGGGCTTACTTCAAACGCAGCGCCGCCCTTGGCCTTCTTTCCATTCTTCCGCGCCGCAGGTTTGTCGTTGTCATCGGGCGACTCGCCCTTGGAGTACTCCTCCTTGTTCACATCGTGCCGCGTCACGATCTGCTTCGTGTAGTCCGCGAGATCGGTGTCCACGGATTGTCCAAAAGGATACCAGTGCGGCTCATTCCACGAGCGGCCATCCTCGAGGCCCTTGTGATACACCTTGCTCAGCCCCGCGCAGTGATAGCCGTTCGCCTTGAAGTGCTGCGGCAGCGTGATGCAATCCGGCTGCGCCACGCGGAAATGCGTCTCGAGATCCCACACCTTCGTCACATCGGGCCGCAGTCCCGTGAGCATCGCCGTGCGCGAAGGGCTGCACACCGCCTGCTGGCAATAGGCATAGTTGAAAATGGTGCCGCGCGCCGCGAGGCGATCGATGTTCGGCGTCTTGATGATCTTATTGCCGTAGCAGCCGAGTTCCGGCCGCATGTCATCCACGGCGATGAAGAGCACGCTGGGTTTCGATTCCGCGTGCAGCGCGGCGAGCGGAGCCAGCAGCAGTGCAGAGAGGGGGAGCAGGATTGGTTTCATGTTTTGAGGTTGGGGAAATTTTCGCCGTGGCGAATCCACGTGAACGGAAGTCGCGCGTCAATCAGCGCCATGAGATCACCCTGCGCAAAAGCTTCCCTCCGCGGCTGCGCGCGCCAAAATTCGCGTACCTTGAACCGCGCGATGCCGCACGCCCACGGCAGAAATTCCCTCGTCGCATCAAACTCCGCGCGCTTCGCCCACAGCGTCACCAGCGTCTCCTGAAGCACCTCCCGCGCATTATTCACCGCCGGGACATAGCGCAAAATGAAACGCAGCATCGCCCGCTCCCCCGCCATGAACTGGCGGAGAAATGCTTCCTCATCCGGGCTGCGATCGGGATCGGTGTCCATCGGTGCTCACAGGGTATTGGCGAGAACGGCGGAAGATTGGACAATGATCTTTTGTTACCTTAGTCGAATCGTGCGACCGGACCAGAAGCGCGTCGCACTCTTGGGAAGGGCAGGCGCTGGCTCTTCGTGACCCCTCTTCGGCTGAGGCTACCGCCCTCCGGACTCGCGCCAGTGCTCATCAAGGGGCTTCTCGGCCCGGTTCGAAGCCGAGACATAAGAGGACCGGATGATGACGCCCGCCGTTGCACTCGGCGTCGCTCGCGATGATCCAATGGCAGCTTGGGTCTTCCTCCAATCCTTTCCGCCGCCGGGGCCGCGCGGCTTTTCATCCGCGGAAAATGCGAACAACGACACGCCCGCGATCAGCGTCAAGCCTGCAAAACCATGAGCGGCTTTCATGGTGCGTCCGGTTTCATTTTACCTTTGCCGCCGCCGGGACTCTTTCCACCGCGGCGCTCCTGAAATGGCTGCGCCTTGCTCGCATCGTATTTCGGATTCGTCACCGGCATCCCCGCGCTCACGAGCTTGAGGTATTCGTTCAGCCGGCGCTCGAGGTCCGCGGTTTCCTTCGCGCGCTCTTTCGCAAGGTCGTGCTGCTCGCCGATGTCCTTCGCGAGATCGAACAGCATCGGCACATTCGTGCCGTAGGAGTGGATGAGTTTCATGCTGCCGAGCACGAGCGCGGATGCCGGACCGAGTTCATCTTTGTCGTAGTGCGGAAAGTGCGCGACGAATTACTCCCGCGCGCTCTTCACGGTCGCGTTCGCCGCGCCGCCGAGCACCGGTGCGAGACTGCCGCCTTCGATGCCTTTCGGCAGCGGCTCCTTCACATGAGCGAGGGCCGCGATGGTCGGCAGGAGGTCCACCGTCGTTGCGAAAGTGTGCGAGCACACGCCCGCCTTCACGCCCGGCCCGCGCACGATCAGCGGCACGCGCAAGCCGCCTTCCCACACCGTGCCCTTGCCATTTGCGAGCGGGCCATTCGCGTTGCGCCCCTGCGCGCCATGGTCGGAGGTGTAGATGAAGTAGGTGTGCCGCGCGATGCCGAGTTCGTCGAGCTTCGCCATGAGCATCCAGATGGTCGTGTCCATGTCCTGCGTCACCGCCGCGCCGCCGACGAGACGCTGGTCACGATCCGACGTCGCGCGCCTGCGCACATCGGCATAAGTCTCCGGCTTCGCATCCGTCCCGCCGCGCCCGGCATAGTGCGAGATTTGCAGATAGAACGGCTTCCCCGCCTCTGCCTGCCGCGCCATGAAATCCATCCCGCGCTCCGCGTTTACAAATGCCTGCTTCGGGTTCGGATTCTCCACGTCCTCCGGTCCGCCATTGTTGTTCGGCCCGTCGTTTTCGTCAAAGCCGTGCCGCGTCGGACTCACGCGGCCGACGTGCCATTTTCCAAAGTGCGCCGTCGCGTAGCCCTCGCGCTTCAGCATGGAGGCGACGGTCATCTCCGATTCCGGCAACTGCGAAATCTGCTGCGGCGGGATCACCTTGCTGCCCGTCTCCGTGAAGCTGCTTTCCTTCCCGCCCTTGCCCTCGCCGACGAAAGTCATGTGCAGCGCCGCCGGGCTTTTCCCCGTGAAGAGCGCCACGCGCGTCGGCGTGCAGCGCGGTGAGGCCGCGTAGAAATTCGCAAAGCGCATTCCGTCCGCCGCGAGCTTTTCGAGCGCCGGCGTCTTCGCGAGCGGGCTCTTCGACCCCGGCACCGCGTCATCCATCTGCACGGACGACGACGCCCAGCCCTGCGCCTCGCCCATGATGATGACAAAGTTCGGCCGCGAGTCCGCCGCAGTGAGATGAGCGGATGAGAAGAGCGCAAAAATTGCGCCGAGGAAAAGTGCGCGGATGATTTTCATGGGAGAGGAAACTTATTTAAAAGGCGCACCGGTGATGTCGGGGTCGGGCGTCGGTGGGGCCACTGCACCTTCGCGGCGGCGGCGCGTCATTTCCTCCTGCACCGCTGCGCGTATAGACGACGCTGAGCGATGCACTCGCGAGCACCTTGGCTTTCATCTCGGCGAGCAGGACGTCGCGGTTCACCTCGCGCGGCGGTCGCGTGATTTGCAATGGCGCACTCAAGGCATAGACGGTGAGCACATAGATCTTCGCGCCCGGCCCCTGCGAATGCGGCGGCTCATAGCCGATCTGGCCTTTGAAACTCGTGCCGAGTTTGCCGACTCCCTGCACATTTTTCGGCAGCCCACTCGTCGTCGCGGGGATGTCCCACATCGTCCAGTAGTGCTTCATTACATTGCCCGGCGCGAGGTGATCCATGATGAGCGCGAAGCCCTTCGTGCCTGCGGGCGCGCCCTTCCAGGCGAGCGGCAATGTCGCGCCGCTGCCGTCGCCCGTGAAGTCCATCGGCAGCGCGCCGCCATCCTTCACCTCGGTGCTTGTGAGGACAAAGGTCGCGCTCGGCTTTTTCATCGCATCGGGGCCGAATTGCGATGCGGCTTCCGGCTCGCGCGCGCGCTGTCCGCCGGGGCTGCCCTCGGGACGCGGCGGACGATCCGCGCCGCCTCCGCCCGGCGGACGTTGCGGGCCACCGTCCTGCGCACGTTCGCCACCGGGACGCCGCCCGCCCGGTCCGCCCGGCCCGCCCGGCCCGCCACGTCCGCCGCCGCCTTCGCGACGGGTGTAGGTTTCCTTCGTCGTGCCTGCGCTGCCATTTTGAAATTCAAACGGCACCGAGCCGTCCGCATTCACCGTGTAGAGGATCGCGCGTTTCTCTCCGCCGACTTCGAAGCTCAACTTGTAGCTGTTCCCGCTCGTCTCAAATGCCGTGATTTTCGCGCCGCGCAAAGGTGCGCCCGCCTCGCGCACGGGCTGCGCGCGCGGCTGCGGATCCACCTGCCCGCCGGCCTCGGTGACTTCGCCGTGGAAGCCGCCGTTCACGTACGGATACCTCGTCGAGGCATGGTAGTGATAGCCGAGCGCCGTCGTGTGGCCGTTGAAAGCATCAAGCTTCGCGGGCGGCGATCCGTCCGGCTCCGTGAGTCCGAGGATCGGATAGCCATCGAGCGCAAACGCGATCGGCTGCCCCTTCCCCACCGCGCTCTGCAAATGCAGCGGCGCGGCGTGATAGTGATAGTCATCCGCGCGCCCGCAGTGCCCGCCCCATTGATCGAGCTCGCCGATTTCCTGCGACACCTCGCCGCGATTATTTTGCGGATTGAAAATCGGAATGCCATTCGCCGCGAGCGCGATCGCCCCGCGCTGGAACGCGCCTTTGATCGAGCGCGGCTCCTTCGCCGGCACCGGCACGAGCGGAAACTGCCACGCATTTGCGCCCGTGTAATTCTGCGGCAGCGGCACCTGCTGCTGCCACGCAGTGATGCCCGTCATCATGTTGTGCGCAGGCATCCCATTGCTCTCGACGAAAAGAGATTTCTCATCCCACCGCACGCTTACCTTCGGCGCGAATGCCTCGAATACCGCGGCCTGCGCGGGACGGTTCGAGCGAACACTGCGCGCGCCGATCTGCACGCGCGTCTCAGGCACATTCGCCTGCGCGAGCAGGACGCCCGGCGGCTTCACGGAGAAATCGTAGTGCGGCGGGGTGCCGTCATTTTTCCCGATGTCGTGCGCGGAGGAGATTGCCGCGACGTGCAGTGGGATTGCGATGCTGGCGAGCAAGTGCGGAATTTTCATGGTCAGATTTCGGAGGTTAAAAATGAGCGGGCATCTTATGATTGGAGCTGTGTGCGTGTGCCGCGCAGATGCCGGCCGTCGGCTGCGGTCGGCTGCCCGAAGCTGCATGGCTGAGGCTGGCGAACATCGTGCGTTCGGGGTGGCTATGGCGTCGCCACTTTCACGCGGACGAATTTCTTTCCCGCGGCACTGATCGCGGGCAGCACGCGCACCGTGACGGTCTCGGTCACGCCATCGCCATTCGACGTGATGCTCAGGACTTGGTAAGTCGCGCTCGCTGGCGGCCAAGTCGCGAGGTCGTCGGAAATCTCGATCGTATAGCTCAGGTCGAGCGCACCGATGCGGCGCGGATAGCTCACCTGAAAGTAGCCGCCGATCATCGTGCCCTGCACTGGCTCCGCCGCGCCCGCCTGCGGGTCGCTATTGAAGGCGTATTCGAGCAAGTTCACGCGCCCATCGCGATCGGGGTCGCCGAGTGGCCCATTGATCGTGGCGGAGGAATTCGGGTCGAGGCCGTGCGCGATTTTCCACGAGTCGGGCAGCGCGTCATTCTGCGTGCTTACATTGCGCGTGATCGTGAGCGAACTGCTCTGCGCATTGCCCACGTTGTCCGTGGCGATGACGGTGAAAGCGTTCGCGCCAGCCGCGAGCGAGACCGTCGCGGACCAGTTCGCGTAGCCGGTGCTCGTCGCCACGGTGCTGCCATTCACCGTGACGCTCGCCATGCCAGAGAGCGCGTCGCCGGCGGTGCCTTGGATGAAGGCAGTCGCGTGCGTCGTGTTCGCGACCGCGCCCGGGCTCGCGATGACAAGCGCGGGATTGCCGGAGTCCTGCGTGGACGACACGACATTGCTGAACGCCGATGTGATCGTGCCGTTGGTCGCGGTCACGCGGTAGTAGTAAAGGCTGCCGTTCGCGAGGCTGGTGAACGTCGCGCTCGTCCCCGAGACGACCTGCGAGCCGAGGGGCGACGCGAAATCCGAAGTCGCAGCGACTTGCACCGTGTAACTCGTCGCACCACTCACCGCCGACCATGACACGCTGCGGCTCGTGCCCGCGGTATAGGTCGGCAAGGCGGCGAGCACCGGCGCAGTGAGCACGCTCAATGTGCCGGCGGGACTAGTCGCTGTGCCGCTCGTGCTCGTCACGGCAACGTCGTAGTTCGCGGCGTCCGTGCTCGTGATGTTGCTCAAGGTAAGCGTCGCCACGAAGACACCGTTCACATTCACACCGCTGCTCGCGACTTGGAAAAACGGCGAAGCGTTCGCAATATTCGAGCCGTTCTTCCGCCACTGCACCGTCGGCGCTTTGTAAGACGAGAACGGTGCGTAGAGCGTGATCGTGCTGCCCGCCGCGACCGTCTGCGTGATGCCGGTCGGCCCGATGTAGGGCGCATAATTTTCGGGAATGATGCCGGTGATCGCGCTCGTGAGCGTCGTGACGATCGAGGAGTATGAGGCGGCATTCACACCGAGCAGCAGGTCCGTCACTTCATACGGATCAGTCGTCATGTCGAAGAGCTGGTTCGTAACCGTCGTGCCCGGCGTGCGGATGAGCTTGAAAACCTTGCTGCCGCCATTGACGGGATCGGTGAAAGTATTCAGCGCCACCGGACCCGCCGCAGCTCCGGTGACGAGCGGGACGCCGCGCGCCGCGCCGTTCGGATTGCCCGTAGTGATGGATTGCAACTGCGGCCAGACGTTCACGCCATCGAAGGCTTTCGTATTCAGCGGCGTCACGCCGACTGCGGCACAGACGGTCGGGAAAATATCGCCGACCCAGACATACTGATTGCTCGTCACACCTGCCGCGAGATGCCCCGGCCAGCGGATCGCCGCGGGCGTGTGCAGGCCGCCGTCGTAGCTGTCGCTCTTCGTTCCGCGCAGCGGGAGATTGATGGAGCCGGTGGCCGTGTCGCCGCCATTGTCGCTCATGAAGACGACGAGCGTGTTGTTGGTAATGCCCTCGCTGTCGAGCGCGGCGAGCACGCGGCCCATTGCGACATCCATGCAATCCACCGCGGCCATGAGCGTGCGCCGCGATGCGTCGGTCACGCCGAGATTTTGATATTTGGTGATGTAAGACTGCGGTGCCTGCACGCCCGCGTGGACGCCATTGAAGGCGAGGTAAAGCAGCATCGGCTTCGCCTTGTCGCGTCCTTGGATCTGCGCCACCGCCTTGTCCGCGAGCAGGTCGGTGGAATAGCCACCGTTGCCTTGGAGATCGGTGTTGTCGTTGAGGAGTTGCGTCCCGTTTTGCCACCAATCAACCGCGTTGTTTTTACCGGGATCCGCAGTCGTGTGAGTGAAGTAACCGATCGCGCCGCCATACTGGCCCTTGTGGAAGTCCCATCCCCGTTGCAGCGGCAGATACTCATCGCCCTCGTGGTTCACAGTGATCGCCTGGCCGTTCACCGTCGCGGTGTAGATGTTGTTGTCCCAACCGCCGATGTGCCACTTGCCGCACAGGAAGGTCTGATAGCCCGCCGCCTTGAATGTCTGCGGCATCAAGTGCTCCGCGAGACCGAGACCCTTTTGATTGCCCACGTTCGTGCGCAGGCTGTTGCGCCCGGTGAGCAGGCAGCCGCGCGTCACCGCGCAGACGGTGGTGGGGTAAAATTTCTCCAGCCGGATCCCATCCACGCCGAGCTTGTCCATGTTCGGCGTCTGCACGGGCACCTGTCCTACCGCGGTATGATAGCCGATGTCGCCCCAGCCCTGATCGTCCGTGAGGATGATGATAACGTTCGGCGCGGTTGTCGTCGTGACCGTGAGTGTGAACGTTTTCGTCGAGATGCGGCCCGCGCTATCGGTGACTTTGACGGTAAAGTTAAACGTGCCCTGCGCCGTCGGCGTGCCGCTGATGCCACCGCCGCTGCTGAGGCTCAGCCCCGTCGGCAGCGTGCCCGAGAGCAAGCTCCACGTGTAAGTCGTCCCGGTGCCGCCCGACGCTGCGAGCGTCGCGGAATACGCCGCATTCGGCACCGCATTCGAGAGCGTCGTGCTCGTCGTGATACTCGGCGCGGGGCCGGTCGTATAGCTGCCCGACGCGGTGCTGGTGGAGGCGTTGCTGTCCGTCGCCGTGATCGTGTAGCTCACCGTCGTGCCGCTCGTCTGCGCGGGGAGTTGCACGCCATACACGCCATCGCCCGCCGCGCCGTCGCCGTGCAGGCCGTCGTCATAGAGCGTCACCGTCACTGGCGCTGAACCGACTGTGGTCACGACCGTGATGTCATCAATGTTCACGCTCGAACCGCCCGGACCACCTACGCCGTTGCCACTGAATCCGAAGCGCATTTTCAGATCACTGGTCAGGTCGGTGGCGAGCAGGTTGTAGTGGTAGAGTTGGTAATCGTGGACGCTCCCGGTGAACTCGGCGACACGCTCCGCCCACGTGGGCGTCGTCGCGCTGCCATTGGGCGCGAGTTGAAACGTCCAGCCATTGGTCGTCTGAGTTAGTCCAACCGTTCGCACCCAGAACTCGACGTAGTTGGTGGTAGTTGACCCGCTGGCAAAGGTGCCGGTCGCATTGATGGGATTAGTCAGCGTGACCATCGTGCGTGTCGGATCGGTGTTCGTGGAAGAGCCTTTACCAAAAACGAGCCCGCATGATCCTGTGACTGCGGTCGTGTGATTGGAGGTGCCGGCGGTTTGCTTGATGTTGCCCGCGCCATCGAGGTTCGTAAGTGTCCACGCATACGTGGCCGGAGATGTCGTCTGATCCCATGCCCCGGTGCCCGTGGTTGCAACCGTTGCCATCGCCTCGGTGAACACCGTGTTCGTCGTCTGCGCGCCAGTGCTGTAGTTGAGTTGCACGCTTGAAATCGTCGCGCCGCTCGCGGGCGTCACCGTCGCGGTGACAAAGGGCGTGTCCACATTGCTCGGCACCGTCGGCACCGCGGTCATGCCGCTGATCGTCGGCGGCGGGATGTAGCCGGTGCCGCTGAGCGTGATGTCGAAGGCCGCGCCCACCGCCGTGTCGCTGCTCGCGATGTGCAGCGCCGCGACCTTGTTGCCGCTGCTGCTCGCATTGAACTGCACATCCATCGTCGTGCTGCCGCCCGCCGCGATGGTGCTCGCCGGCGAGGCGGTCACGGAGAAATTCGCCGCGCTCGTGCCGTCGATCGTCAGGCCGGTGATCGAGAGCGAAGTTGCGCCATTATTGCGGATCGTGAAGGTCTTCGTCGAAGTGCTGCCGACGTTCACATTCCCGTAGCTCACCGTGCTCACGCCATCGGTCAGCGCGGTGTTCGCGGGCTGCTCGACGGCGATCTGCGTCGTCACCGAAGTCGTGCGGACGGCGAAAACGGGATACGCCGCCGTTTTTACATCCTGCGTGATGATGCCCTGCGCATTGCGCGGCGGACTCGCGCCGGGCGTCGTGCCAAACTCGATGAGCCACGCATTCGCCGTGTTGTTGTTTTGCGAAGTCGAACTCCAGAACGCCGTCGGCGGCACGAGCGCCTTCAGCGTGAGGCCCGATCCGCCGACGATGCCCGTGCTGCTGTTTACGGTGAACGATCCCGTGCCCACCGTCGCGATCACGGGCGGCGTGGTCGTCGGGATGAAAGCGCCCGCGACATGCGCGGTGTCCACAAGCGGCATCCCGGCGATGAGGCCCGTCGTGTCCGCGCAAGTGATCGTCGCGCTGCCCGCCGTCGTCGTGCAGTTCGTCAGCGTCTTCGCGAACGCCGTGCGGTTCATGCTCGGCTTCGTGATCGTCGTCGAAAAATTCGCCAGCGTGTAGTCCGTGAGCGTCTGGAGTTCCTTCACGTTCGGCAGCCGCCAGTCGTTGAATCCCGCGTAGGAAAGATTTTCCGCGTAGCTGATCGCCGCATTCCACGCGAGCGCGGGGCCGGGCACCTGCGTCCACATCAGGCCCGTGTCGAGATCGGTCACGGTGCCGTCGCCGTTGTTCTGGTAGTTGTGCGCGTTCGTCGGCTTCGCGCCGCGGACGTAGCGCGCGTGGTAGCGCAGCACGCCGCCCGCGCTGATCGTCTCGCTCTTCGGCTTCGGCCCCAGACCGCCGCCCGCATTCGTACACCACACGCTCGAGCCCGCCGTGCCGGAGACATCGCTCGACCACCAATAGTCCGCGGGTGCGACGGCGTTGTTCGGAAAATACGTCGTGTTCAGCGCGGGATTCGAGACGTTGTGATTAAAGATGCTGAAAAGCTCGCTCGGCGTGGGCAGCCGCCAGTCGGTGAAGCCGCCCGTGTTCACGCTCGCCGCATTCGCGACTGCGTTTTCCCAAGTGCTCTCGCCATTGTCCGTTTTCTGCCACGTGAGGCCGGTGACGTTGTCGGTGACCGTGCCGTTGAGGTTGCCCGGATTGTTGTCCGTGAACGACTGCGGATGGATCGTGTAGTCCGCGTCTTCGCCGAAGGTCGCCGTGGTATCGAGCGTCTGGCTCGTGTCCGGCAACGCCGTCTGGCTCGCGCCGGACATCGTGTAAGTCGCGAGACGATTGCCCGCCGCCGTGCCCGCGGTCGGCGTGTAGGTCGTCGTCGTCGTCGCGCCTGCGAGACGCCACGTCACCGTCATCGTCTTCGGATTCACGTTGCGGTTGATCTTCCAGCACTCGTCGTAATTCGTCCCGCCGATGCTCACGCGCATGAGATACGAATCCGCCGACGCCGTGCCGCCAACATTCTCGACCAAATGCCCCGAGCCGTCCGTCGAGAGCGCGACGGGATTTTTGAAAGCGACGATGCTCGCCCCCGCGACCGGCGACGCCGTGTACCCACCCGTGCCGGACGCGCGCAGGCTGCCGACCTCCGGCTGCCCGTCCACCTGCGACGAGGGCAAGGTGCCGAATTCCACGACTGTCCCGTGGAAATTGCTCATGAGATACGGCGACTGATGCGTGCCGTAGAGATGCTTCGTCGTCGCGTCCGTCGCCGTCGTGCCGATGGCGTGGTAGTGGTAGCCCCAGCCGCTGCCGATGTCGTGTCCGCCGTCCACATCGAGCGCCTGCCGCGCACTGCCATCCGGCTCCACGAAACCGTAAATCGGATAGCCATCGAGCGACCACGCGAGCGGCTTGTCGCTGCTCAGCACGCCGCCAAACATCGTCGCGAGATGCGTCGGGATGATGTGATAGTGATAGTCGTCCGCCAGCCCGCAATGCCCGCCGTACGCATCGAGCTCGCCGATTTCATACGACACATTGCCCGTGTTGTTCTTCGGGTTGAAAATCGCGATCCCATTCGCCGCGAGCGCCACCGCGCCACGCTGAAAATGCCCCGTGGAAATCGCCAGCGGTGACGCGCTCGGCACCGGCACGAGCGGCAGCCGCCAGTAATTCGGCTGCCCGAAGCCGAGCGACGCCGCGCTGTTTTCCGGATTCGTCGTGCTCGCAAAATACGACGCAGGCACGGGAATCTGCTGCTGCCACGAAGTGATGCCCACCATCTTGTTCGGCATGTTCGCCGCCTCATTGTCCGACTCCTCGAAAAACGTCGTCCCATCCCACGCGAACCGCACCTTCGGCCGAAACGCCCCGAACGACGCGGCCATCAGCAGACCATTGCCCGCGGGCGGCGAGTAGGTAACCGGCATGAACACCTCGCTCGTGAACGCATCGAGTGCATTGAACGGCGTGTTCACGAACTGCCACTGCGGTCCCACGGGTTCCGCGGCAGCCGCGATCTTCACCTGCGTGCGCGCGATTGCCGACGGCGCACTGGTGGCATCGGCCGGACGGTTCGAGCGTCGCGAAAGATAGCGCGCTGTGAGCGTCTTGATCGCATCGCTGTCCGTCGCCGGAATACCTTTTCCCTCGCGGAGGATTTCCCGCATCTCCATCGGGAGCGGTGCGGAAAAATTGCGCGCAGAAAAATTTGGATCGCCGTGCGCCGGGCCGGTGTCATGCGCGAGTGCGCAGATCGGTCCGGCGAGGGCAAGGATCAGCGGGAGCAGGGAGACAATTGTTTTCACAGGAAGAATAGGGAAGGGCTGCGGATGCCCGGAACGCTAAATGGCCCGTGTCAGCATTCCGTCTGAGGTTGGCGAGAAAACTGTCAGCAAATGGTAAATCCAGCCCGCAATCATGAGCAGGTTGACAGCGCGGACAATCCCCGGCGGCGCGGAAATTCAGTGTGCGGCATCTGCGGCCGGCGGGCCGGAATATTTCCCGCGCAGCCACACGAAGAGGACCGGCGTCACGATGAGGATGTGGATGAAGCTGCTCACCATCCCGCCGACGATCGGGGTCACGATCGGCTTCATCACCTCCGATCCCGGATGATGGCTCCACAAAATCGGCACGAGGCTGGCGACGATCGTGGCGACGGTCATCGCCTTTGGCCGCAGGCGCAGGCGCGCGCCCTCCTTCACGGCAGCGATGAGATCCGCGTGCGTGAAGGCCGGGCCGAGCTGCTGCCGTTTCCGCTGCACGGCCTCGTCTAGATACAGGACCATCACGACCGCGGTCTGAATCGCGGTGCCGAAAAGCGCGATGTAGCCGACCCACACCGCGACGCTGAAATTCCACCCGAGCGCGTACTGCAAAAACACTCCGCCGCTCAGTGCGAAGGGCACGGCGAGGATGACGTGCGCGGCCTCGCCCGCTCTCCGGTAGAGGTGATGCAGCAGCAGAAAAATAATGATCAGCACGGCGGACACGATGAGCATCAGCGTCCTCGCGGCGTGGATCTGGTTTTCGTATTCGCCGCTGTATTCGATCGTCATGCCCTGCGCGGCGAGTTGCGGGGCGATGTCGTGCTGCACGCGGGCCTTCACTTCGTCTACGAAGCCTCCGAGATCGCGCCCGCTCACATTCGCCTGCACGAACGCGCGCAGTCGGCCGTTCTCGCTGGTGATTTCATCCGGCCCCTCGGTCCGCTCGATTTCCGCGAGCTGGCCCAGCGGGATCACTTTGCCCGGCCGGCCATCGGCGTCTGCCGGTGCGGTGACGAGCACGTCCTTCAGCCGCGTGAGATCTTCGCGCTCGCTGCGCTGCAGCCGCACCCGCACGGGCACGCGGTTGCGGCCTTCGATCGCGGTCGTGATATTCCTGCCGCCGAGCCCGGCCTCCACGACATCGAGCACGTCCTGCACGCGCATTCCGTGAAGCAGCCGCGCGTCGCGATTCACGCGCACTTCGAGCCACGGCTTTCCTTGAATGCGGCTCGCCGCGACGCCCGTTGCCCCGCGGATTTCCTGCACGATGCGCTGCACCTCGAACGCTGCCTGCTGGAGCTTTCCCAAATCGTCGCCGAAAATTTTTACGCCGAGCTGTGAGCGGATGCCGGTGGAAATCATCAGCACGCGCCCCTCGATGGGCTGGAGAAAACCGGGCACGGAGCCGGGCACGGTGCGCAGCGCGTCCATCATTTGTGCTACGAGCATTTCCTTCGTCATGCCTGCGCGCCATTCGCGCGGTGGCTTGAGTTGGATCATCGTCTCGATCATTTGTGCGGGCGCGGGATCGGTGGCGGTGTCCGCGCGTCCGAGCTTGCCGACGGCGGAGCGCACCTCCGGGAAACTCGCGAGCACCTGATCCTACCGGGCCATCACGCGCTTCACTTCCGAGAGCGCGGTCGCGGGCACGAGGCTGGGCATGTAGAGCAGGCTGCCCTCGTCGAGCGGCGGCATGAATTCGCGCCCCATGCGCGGCACGAGCGCGAGCGCGCCGACGAGAATGAGCGCGGCTCCGGCGAGGATCGTCCCGCGATTTTTCAGCGCAAAATCGAGTGCGGGATCGTAGAGCTTCAGCAGCAGGCGCATCACGATGTTTCGATCCTCGGAATGGAACGGCCCGCGCACGAGCACCGTGCAGAGCACCGGCACGAGCGTCACCGCGAGCAGTGCCGATGCGAACATCGCGAAGGTCTTCGCAAGGGCGAGCGGGTGAAAAAGTTTTCCCTCCTGGCCGCTCAGCGCAAAGACCGGCACGAACGCGAGGATGATGATCGCCATCGCGAAGAAGATTGGGCGGCCGACCTGCTTCGCCGCGCGCAGGGTGATTTTCCAAGTCTCGCCTGCCGTCAGCCGTGAGCACTTCACCCGTTCCGCCTGCTCGCAGTGACGGATGACATTCTCCGTGATCACGATCGCGCCGTCCACGATCACGCCGATGGCGAGGGCGATGCCGGAGAGGCTCATCACGTTCGACGTGAGGCCAAACTCACGCATGAGCGCGAACGAAATCAGGATGCTCAGCGGCAGCGGCAGCGTGACGATGAGGATGCTGCGGAAGTGAAAAAGGAAGACGATGTACGCGAGGATCACGAGCAGGATTTCCTCCGTCAGCGCGCGCTTCAGCGTGCCGATGATCCGGTCAATGAGTTCGCTGCGATCGTAGAACGAACGGATCGTCACGCCGGGTGGCAAGCTCGGGGCGATGAGCGCGATCTTCGCCTTCACTTTTTCGATCACGTCGCGCGGATTCGCGCCGGTGCGCAGCACGACGATGCCGCCCACGATCTCGTGTCGATCCACGTCGAGCGTGCCTCGGCGAAAGTCGCCGCCGAGTTCGATCCGCGCGACATCCTTCAGCCGCACGGAAACGCCGCCCCTTTCCGCGAGGACGATTTTTTCCAAATCCTCCACGCTCCCGATCAGCCCGGTGCCGCGCACGACGAATTCCATGCCGTTCTCCTCGATCGTCTTCCCGCCGACGTTGAGATTCGATTCGCCCACTGCCGTCATCACCATGTTCAGCGACACGTCGGCGGCGCGCATTTTCTTCGAGTCCACCTCGATCTGATACTGCCGCACGAAGCCGCCGATGCTCGCGACTTCGGCGACGCCCGGCACCGCGCCGAGCTGATGCCGGATGAAATTATCCTGCACGGAGCGCAACTCGCCGAGGTCGTAACCGCGTGAATTCGGCGACTTCGCCGGCGCAACGTCGAGGTAATACTGGAACACCCAGCCGAGGCCGGTGGCATCGGGGCCGAGCTTGGGCAGCACGCCCGCGGGCATTTTTTCGCCGAGCGACGACAGACGTTCGAGGATGCGCTGCCTTGCGGCGGAGGAGGAGACTCGGTCTTCAAAAATCACCGTGACGAGCGAGAAGCCGAACATGCTCGTCGCGCGCACGGCCTTCACCTCCGCGAGGCCCTGGAGATGCAGCGAGAGCGGAGAGGTGACCTGATTCTCGACTTCGCGCGGGCTGCGGCCCGTCCAGTCGGCGAAGACGATGACTTGGTTTTCGCTCAGGTCCGGGATCGCATCCACGGCCGTGTGGCGGAGCGAATGGATGCCGAAGGCGGTGAGAAAAAGTGCGGCGCACGCGACGAGGAAACGGTTCCGCAGCGACCATGTGATGATGGCGCCGATCACGGCTTCGACTCCGCGGCGGGGTCGTGCAGGCCGCGGTCGAGTTGTGCCTGTCCATCAATTAGCATGTTGCCCGTCAGCACGACGCGCTCGCCTTCCTTCAGCCCGTCGAGCACCTCCCACAGCGCATCGCCGGCGCGGCCGAGCTTCACGCTGCGCCGCTCGTACGCGCCCGCCGCCAGCTCCACATACACGCGCGGCTCGCCGCCCGGCCACAGCACGGCGCTTCGCGGAATGGCGAGAACCTCGGGGGCGTCGAGTTCGATGATCCCGTCGGCGTAGCTCCTATTTTTGAAACGCTGGCCGGGATTTTCCAGCACCACGCGCACATGCGCGGAACGGGTGGCCTCGTCGAGATTCGGGCTGACGAAACCCACGCGGGCTTTGATTTCCTCACCGGGCAGCGTCGGCACGCGGACCGTCACGATTTGCCGTTCGTGAATGAGCGGGAGGTCCTGCTCATACACGGTGAACATGCACCACATGCGGGTGAAATCCGCGACCTCGAACATGCGTTCACCGAACTTCACCTGCTGGCCCTCGTTCACGTAGCTCCTCACAATCGTGCCAGCGAGCGGGGCTGCGATGCTGAACTGCGGATCGTCCGCCTGCCGCTGCGGGATCGCATTGATCTGCTCCTGTACGAGGCCGAACTGTTCCAGCCGGCGTTTCGCCTGATCGAGTGCGGGGCTGCCCTGGGCGAGCGCGAGGTTGTAATCGTTCGTCGCGTCGAGGAGTGAAGGGCTGGAGATGGTCGCGATGGGCTGCCGCAGTGAGATCGGCTGGCCTTCATGATTCATCGCGAGCCCGACGATGCGCCCGTCCACCGGCGCACTGATGACGCCGTGGCGCGACTCGTCCTCGCCGATCATGCCGGCGACGCGCAGCGTGCGCGCGACCTTCCTTTTTTTCACCTCCGCGGTCTACACGCCGATGACCTGCGGGCTGCCCGGCGGCAGCATGACGAGGCCCGCCGCTTCGCCGTCGAAATTTTTTCCTCTCTCGTAAATGGGCACAAGGTCCATGCCGCACACGGTACACCGGCCGGGATGATCCGACTTCACCCACGGGTGCATCGGGCTCGGGTAGGCGATGATTTTTCGCGGCACCGCCCCGCTCTCCGCGTGCCGCCACGCCGGCAGCCGCCCGGCGAACCAGCCCGCCACAGCAGCGAGCACGACGATGACGAGGGTGGGCACCTTCATGAAGCCGGAGTATGCGCACGGCGCGCGATCCATTGACGACAGCAAACTTGCCGCGCGTGTCCGCGGCCTCCGCGAAACATCGTAGCCGCGCGGTGCCGACGGAACGCGGGCTTCCAGCCTGCCGGGCGGCCTGCAGGCTGGAAGCCCACAATCCGCACAGGCAGGGATGCCTGTGTTCCGCGCAACCACGGCACTTCCTGAACCACTAGTTCACCGTGAGCGTCACCGTCCGGTGCGTGGTGCCGCCGGAATTCGACGCGCTCACACTGATGCTGCAGGTGCCCGCGGCGGAGGTGGCAGGCACCGTTCCGCTGATGATCCCGGTGCTGGGATTCACGGAAAGCCCGCCCGGCAGCGCGGTGTTTCCCGAGAGCAAAATCGCGCCGAAACCCGTGGGGCTGTTCGTCGCGCCGATAGTGTAAATATTTGACGAAAAGACGCCCCGCGTCGCGGTCGCGGTCGCACTGCTGGTGATGACCGGCGGCGTGACCACCGACAGGATGACGGCGCGGTAAAATCCCCTCGTCTGCGCGAGGCGCGTGGCGTCGGCTTCCGTGTAGGTGGCGCTCGTGCTGTCGCTCGTCGCCGTGCCGATGGTCACCCAACTGCCAGTCGTCATGTCCGGCGAATATTGCACGAGATAGCTCGTGCCGTTCGTGGCGTTGAACCGGAAGTTGATCACGTTGCTGCCGCCCGTGCGCGTGACGCTGGCGACGGCGAGCGTCTCCGTCGCGGCACTGGTGACCAGGAACTGCCCCATGAGCCCGCCGTCCTCGTGGTTCAGCATGTGGCAGCGCAGCATGGAGGGATTCGCCGGGCTGGCGAAGTCGTCATACTTCGCGATCACGCTCACACTTTCTCCCCGCGGAACATAAACCGTGTCCTTCCAGCCGGACTCGTAGCCGGCGCTGGCAGCGCTGCCGATGAGCGTGGCCACGCCGCCGATGGTATTGAAGATCTGATTCGTGTTCGCCCCGCCCTGCGTGACGCTGCGGCCCACGATCTTGAACTTGATGTCGTGGATGTGGATCGAATGCCCGAAGATCGTGCCGCCAGTGATGTTCCATTTTTCGATCGCGTTCAGCGGGATGTTGAAGTTGTTCGTCGTCGGCGAGTAGGCGATGCCGTCGAAGGTGAAGCCCGGCGTGCCAGCGTTGCCGTTCTGGATATTCACCGTGCGCGTGTCCGTTCGGTGCGCGCGTGCCGGATTCGCTCCCGGCGAAGCCAAACTGCGAGCCGGCGGGACCGCCCGCAGTGCCGAGGTTGTCATACGCCACGAGGTCGAGCGAGGAGCCGATCGCATCCAAAGTCAGATCGACGAGAATCTCCACGCGCTCGCCAATCATCATGGTTACCTGGCTTACCTGCTGCGGCGTGTTCAGCAAGCCCTGGTCATT
>JBBQJR010000013.1:0-20469 GCA_038326125.1 Chthoniobacterales bacterium | reverse complement strand
TGTCCACGCTGGAGACGCGCGTGATCGAGGACTGGAAGCCGCTGGCGAAGGACCCTTCGCTCCGCTCGAAACTTGTGGAGATCACCGTCTGCGAGTGGTGGCCGGGGCAGAAGGTGCGCCTGCCCGTCGCGCTGCTGGCTCCGGCGGACAAGGTCTGCACGAATGTGCTCATCGAAAACATGGCGCTCGCGCCGAAGGTGCCCGTTCCCGCGGGCGCGAAGCTGCGCCTGCTGAAGGAACACGGCGTCGGGCTCGTCTTCATCGGCATGGTGCCGATCACGGACATGGAGCCGGCGGGGAAACTGCACGTGCTGATGGAGGAGCATTTCGTCCGGACGAAGGATGCGCGCTACACGCCGGCGTGGATCTGGGGATTGAGCGACATGCGTGCGCTCACGGCGGCAATCGCGGAGAAGGACGTCTTCCAGCCGAAAAAGGTGCTCACCACCGGCGGCTCGAAGCGCGGCGTGGCCACGGCGGCCGCGTGCATCGCGGATGATCGCATCACGGCGATGATGCCCGTCGTCGCGCCGATCATTGACAGTCCGGGCGGCCCGTATGTCGAGGGCACGCTCGATCCGAAGATCACGAAAATGGACGACGATTTTCTCGCAGCGATGCAGTCCGAGCTCGGACGCAAGGCGATGCTCGTGCGGCAGAAGGCGCGCGCGGACGAACGTCTCACGCTCGCCTCCGTGAAAGCCGCGGGCTGGAGCGATGCGGAGATCAAGGCCGCGAGCAGCCTCGCGTGGGAAGTGTGCCGCACGACGAACTATCTCGATGCGCTGAGGAAGCGCGGCGTGGACATCCTTTACTGCGAGGGCTCGAACGACAACGTGAGCCCCGGCCTCATCGAACTCGGCGAGAAGTTTCCGCAACTGCCGGTTTACATCATGCCCGGCGGACAGCATGGCGGCGCGAAGGAGGCGGGATTCACCAAGCCGGTTGCCTCGCAGCCGGATGTGGATGAAAATCTCTACGCCTTCGCGATGCACCACTTCTTCGGCACGCGGCACCTCGTCGGATCACCGCGGCTGACCGTCACGCCGGAAAAGGGGACGCATCGCTGCGCAGTCACCGTCACTTTCCCCGACGGCACCGAGCCGCAGGCCAACGACCTTTTCTGGTCCGTGAACCGCCATCCCGACTACACGTTCCAGATGGAGTTCGACGAATGGAAATCCGCGCCGCTGCAGAAGATCGGCAACGGTTCCTACAAGGGCGAGGTCACGCTCGACGGCGACGTGAAGACCGTGGACTTCATCTCCGTGCACCGGCACACCGAGGCCGGCAGCACGCTCACCGTCTCCAGTCACGAAAGTCGCATGCACCCGTTCCTACATTAGTAGTCCCATGAAACGTATCGCAATTCTCCTCGCTCTTTTCTTCACCGGTTTCTGCCACGCCGGCGAAAAGGTCCACCGTTACCTCTATGCCGCGACGCCCGACGGCGCGCAATTGGACAGCGGCTCGGGCACCGGCATCCTCGTGTTCGACATGGACGATGGATTCAAGTTCGTCCGCCGCATCGAAGGCCCGATGCTCAAGGGCGGCGTCCGCGGGCTGACAGGCACGACTGCGGCGCACGCGCTGTTTTACTCGACGACGGACAAACGCATGGGCCGGCTCGACCTCGAGACCGACAAGGTCGTTTGGGAAAAGGAATTCAGCGGCGGCTGCGATCGATCGTCAGCGACGCCGGACGGTGCGAAAATTTTCGCGCCGACGGGCTGGTGGGGTCCGCGCGAAGTGGGAGGTTTCATTGTCATCGACGCCGCGACTGGTGCGGAACTGCACCGCATCGTGGTCGGCCCGCGCGCGCACAACAGCATCGTGAGCCCCGACGGCTCGCGCCTTTTCCTCGGCACCGAGACGACGCTCACCGTTTTCGATCCTCGCGACGAGCGCGTGCTGATGAAGATTCCCGAGGTCGGCGAGTCTGGCGTGTTCCCCTTCACCATGAACGGCAAGCTCACGCTCGCGTTCGTGTGCCTCGGCAAGCACGTCGGCTTCGACGTGGTGGACCTGGCCTCGGGCAAGCCCATTCATCGCGTGCTCGCCGGCGACGCTCCGATCGAACATCGCACCCACGGCGTCGCGCTCACGCCCGATGAGACCGAGTTGTGGATCAGCGATCAAGTCGGCCAGAAGCTCTTCATTTTCGACGCGACCAAAATGCCGCCCGCGCCGAAGGGCCACGTGGCGCTGAGCATGGGAGGCCATGGCTGGGTGAACTTCAGCCTCGACGGCACCTACGCCTGGAGCCACACGCCCGACATCTTCGACGCGCGGACGAAAAAGCAAATCGCCACGCTGCGCGACGAAAAAGGAAAGCCCTTCGCCAGCTCGAAGCTCATCGAAGTCCACCTGCGCGACGGAAAAGTGGCGCGCATCGGAAACGAGTTCGGGATCGGACGCAAGGAGTAGCAGCGCTCACGACCTACATGACCGGAAGGCGAACCGCCGCACTTCCCGGCACGGGCGCAACTCTGCCTCGATACGGAGCGCAATGTCCTGCGCATACGCGGGCGACTGCAGCGTGTCTTCGACTTGGAAAATTTCGACGAGGGCGAGGGCGATGTGTTTTTCCAAATCGGTGCCCGCTATTTTTGCACGATGACCGGCGTGCCGACCTGCACATTCTCGAAAAAATGCTCCGCCATCACCCGCGGCAGCCGCACGCAGCCGTGCGAGGCGGGATAGTTTGGCACCACGCCGGCGTGCAGCCCGTAGCCGCCGGTGAAGCGCATGTAGAACGGCATTTTTGCACCCTGAAACGAGCAGCCCTCCGGCACCTTCATCTTGCTCATGTCCACGTCGCGTTTCACGATGCCGCCGCCCTCCTTGACAAATGAGCCGTAGAGATTCGAGAGGTGGTTTTTGTCCTTTTGCGTGATGGCATAGGTGCCCACCTGCGTGTCAAAGCCCTTCTTGCCCGTGCTGCACTTCGTCTCGCCGACCCGCGTTTCGCCGCGGTAAAAGTAGGCGCGCTGCTTGGACACATCGACGACGATTTTCGGCGCACCCTTTCCCGCGGCGGCGTCCCAAGTGTACGACGGCGGCGCGGGCTTTGCGGGCGCGGGTTTGGACGGCTGCGGGGGCGGCGGCAGCGGCTGCTTGGTCGCGCAGCCAGCCAAAATCCCCATCGTGGCAAGGGCGACGGCGAGCAGGCGGACGGTTCGTTTTTGCATAAGGGCGAAAGACGATAGCGGATCCTGCGCCATTGGCAAAGAATTCGTTGGCAGGCCCGCGGCCCAAACCGGACGAGTCGCTGGCACAAAAAGTGGAGCCGCTGCCCGAATGTCCTTGCTGCGAAGCTACCCGCGGTCATAGTGCTCGGCTGAGACGGCAGCCGATCCTCAGCCGTGAAGATTCGGGGCGTAGCTTAGCTTGGTAGAGCGCCTGGTTTGGGACCAGGAGGTCGCAGGTTCAAATCCTGTCGCCCCGACCACTTCCCATTTGGGAGGTGCGTCTGCATCCGTCCTGTTTAAGGGGGACGGCACGTTTTGAATCGCCGCCCTCGCCATCCGCCCGCGCATCTGCTACAGCTGCCGCAATGCCGACACTCACTCTCAGGCCCTCGCACAAGGCCGTCGCGGCCTACTACGAGTCGCTCGCCGCGTTCAAGCAACTCGGCACCGAGCATGAGCTTGCGGTGAAGACCGCATTCGCCACGCTCCTCGAAACGGCGGCAAAGCCCTTCGGCTGGAAGCTCGTCCCCGAGCACTCGATGAAGGGCAAAGGCGGAAAGCGCATTCAACCCGATGGCACGCTCATGGATCTCTTCCGGCTCCACCACGGACATTGGGAGGCGAAGGATTCCAGCGACGATCTCAATAAGGAAATCCGTGCGAAGATCGACAAAGGCTATCCCACGGCAAACCTCCTCTTCTGGGAGCCGCGCCGCGCAGTCCTCTACCAGCACGGCCAGCGCATCGCCGACGTGCCGCTGGACCAGCCCGAGGCGCTTTTTGCGATCCTCAAGCAGTTCCTCGAATTCGCGCCCGAGGCCATCGCGGAGTGGGAGAGCGCCGTCGAGGAGTTCAAGAACAAGGTGCCCGAACTCGGCAAGGCCCTCGCCGGCATTCTGAAAAAAGCGCGCAAGGAGAATCCGAAATACGAGGCCGCATTCAAAGACTTCGTCACCACCTGCCGCGGCTCGCTGAATCCGAACCTCGCCGAGGCCGCCGTCGAGGAGATGCTCGTCCAGCACCTCCTCACCGAGCGCATCCTGCGGAAGATTTTCGACATCGAAAACTTCCGCGAGCGCAACGTCATCGCCGCCGACATCGAGAAGGTCATCGCCACACTTTCCGCGAAGCATTTTCGGCGCGACGACTTCCTCACGGCCCTCGATCCCTTCTACCTCGCCGTCGAGAAAGCCGCCGAGACCTTCACCGACTTCACCGAAAAGCAGAAGTTCCTGAACATCGTCTATGAGCGGTTCTTCCAGGGCTTCGCGGTGAAGCAGGCGGATGTGCTCGGCGTCGTCCATAATGGGCGGGAATTCGGCATCGCGCGAAGCCGAGACTCGTTGAAAAAATGGCTCGCTGAACAAAGCCTGTCGCGAAACTCTAGTTCGCCATGCGAATCGCGTCCTTAACGCTCAAAAACTTCAAACGCTTCACGGATCTCGAAATAGGAAACGTCCCGGAGAATGCAAAGCTCGTGCTCCTCGTGGGCTCGAATGGCTCAGGCAAGAGTTCGATCTTCGATGCGTTTAACTTTGTCTCTCTTGAAACGCACAACGTCCGCGCCGAGGTCGCGCACTACGACAGAAAAGACAAGGCGAAGCCATTTCGAATCGAGGCGCAGTTTCATCACGGCGCTAGAATCACTTCAACGTCTGGCGCTCGAACCTCAACGATTGGTAAGACTACCTCCTTCTTCGGTCGAAGCAGCCTGCGAGTAGTGTCGAATATTCAGCGCGTTGATGATGCCGCCAAGCACATTTAGGAGAATATCGACCGCCCGAAATTTTTTACGCAAGAGGATCGCCGTTTCTTCGCCGACGTTGCGCATTTCACGAATCAGATCGATAAGGCACTCCGTGAACCCACGTTTCAAGGACGGCAGGCGGATACTGTCGCGATCTTCCAGACTTACATTCAGCCATTCAACGACGCGCTTCGCCGCATTTTTGGAGAGAGCCCAGCGACCACAATTCAGATCGCAAACTTCGATAATTCCGACCCGCGACAACCCATTCAGCTCTTCTTCACAAAAGGCGGCTCGATCATCCCGTTCGATGTCCTCTCCCATGGCGAAAAGCAGATTGTCATTCTGCTCATGAATTTCGCCGTTCGTCGCGAGCGTTATGACGACGCGATCTTCTTCATTGATGAGATGGACCTCCACCTCAACACCGCGCTTCAAAGGAATGTGCTGCGTGAAGTCGTTGAGCACTGGATTCCAGATGGCGCGCAGCTTTGGACGGCAACGCACGCGCTCGGCTTCATCGAATACGCGGACGAAAGCGAACACGCGGTCATCATTGATTTCGACGACCTCGACTTTGATCTCCCGCATCGTCTCGTGCCGGCTCCGCGACGTCACCTTGACGTATTTGAGATCGCCGTGCCGCGCGATTCCTTGTCTCGCTTGTTCAGTGGTCGGAAGGTCATCGCCTGCGAAGGGAAAGACGATGCGCTTTACAATGCGGCTTGTGACGACAATTCGCGCTTGTTCATTCCGGCGGGCAATGCCGAACAGGTTTTTGGGATGGTGAAGGCAAATCCGAATCTCTGGGGAATTCGGGATCGGGATTTCCTGCTCCAAACGGAAATCGACCAGCTTCGTCAGCTTTTCCCGCAGTATCGTGTGCTCCCCTTTTACTCGATTGAGAATCTTCTGTTTCACCCGGATAACATCGCTTGCCTCGGCATCACTGGATTCGACGCTCAGGCTTGGCGTGACGCGATTCGCACCGCGAAGGACAGCCGCCCTCTACGCGAAGTGAAATATGCCCGGGAAAAAATCCGGGAGCTTCGTTCCGTTCCTGAATTCCAAAGAGCCCGCTCGTGGGAAGCAGACCCGAATGAAATTTACGATGCCTACGCATCTGCTGATTTCGACACGTTTTATCCCGTGGTGCCGATGAAGGAGATGCCGCGCACCTATTTGGAACCGTTCAAACTTTCTACCGGTGATCTCGCCCGCGCTCCGTGGATGACCCAGAAACTTAAAAAAATCACGGCATGACCGAGACGGCGGAGGATTTCCACGCGTTTGCCAGGGCGGGCCGCAAGCTGGCCGACCTGCACACCGGCTACGAGTCGGCGAAGCCGTTCAAGCTTGCGCGCATCGAGAACCGCGAGGCGCCGCCGAACTGGCGCGTGGAGGCGATGAAGCTGAGCAAGGACGGGCGTGACGTGATTTACAACGGATGGCTCACGCTCGGCGGCGTCCCGCCCGAGGCGCTCGAATACCGGCTCGGCAACCGCAGCGCGCTGGCGTGGGTGATCGATCAATACCGCGTGGAGCGAGACAAGGACGGCGACATCATTTCCGACCCGAACGCACCCGACGACGAGGAGGCCATCGTGCGTCTCGTCGGCCAAGTGATCACCGTGAGCGTGGAGACGATGAAGATCATCCGCGCATTGCCCGTTCTGAAATTGCCATGAAAAACAACGCGCTCACCTTTGCCCTGCTCCGCGAAAAACGCCGGCTCACCGTGTGCAATCCGGAAAACGGCGCGCGCTTCACCATCTCCCTGCGCGACTGGCAATCCATGCTCTGGGCCGTCCGCGTGCATCCCGAGCCGAAATGGCGGCAGCATGGCAATCCATACACCACGGCGCATCGCATTCTCCCGCGCGAGCGGATCGAGGATTGGCTCGCGGAATTGCGGATGACGAACGCGCAGGCCAGGAGGCGCGGAAGCCTCACGGCATGACGACTGGAATCTGCTGCCTGCCGTGCTTCCGATAGACGCGGAAAGGCGCGTCCAAGGTGAAGAAGGAAGCTTTGGGATGCAGTTCCGCCAAGCGGACGAGGCACGCATCGGCGAGCGACATGGGAAGGTCTTTGTATTTGTGAATGAGCTTCCGGAGCGTTTCCTGTTCAGCCAGCACGGAAATCTCGATCTCCAGGAGCCCCGACCCGAGCAGATCAAAAAACCGGCGAGGACCGTCCGGCAGACGCGCGAGCAGAAAGTCCGTCTCAGCGAGAACTGGCTCGCATGTCACGAAGGGCGCGGGCAATTCCGCGAACTTCGAGGCAACCCATCCGTGCAGGGCTTCCGTCCCAGTAAGAAACGCGACCAAGGGGCCGGTATCCACAATGACTCGGGAACTACTCACCGAATCCTTTCAGGTGTTTCGGATTCGTGGCGAGGTCGGACGGCGCTCCTTTCACGGAGCCTCGAAGGTGCCCCACCAATTCCAACGCGCGCACTGGCCGCGAGGCCGCTTCTCGCGCAAATGCTGCTCCGGTGGTTTTTTGGACGAGCAGCGTGCCGTGGATTGGCGCGGGAACTTCAGGCGACGGCTGGTCGGGCTGCGCGGAGGAAAGGCGGGAGATCGCGAATTTCATCGCGCAAAACGGGATCAAAAATTTGGTCATTCTCTGCGGCGACGCGCACATGCTCGCGGCGGACGACGGGACGAACAGCGAATATTCGGACGCGCAACGGCTTGCGCGTTCCCGTGCTGCACGGCTCGGCGCTGGTGCAAAATGCGAGCATGAAGGGCGGGCCGTACAGCGAAGGCGTGTACCTGCGCGAGGCGGGCGAGGGCTTCTTCGGCTGGGCGAAAGTGCGCGATGAGGGCGGTCGCGTGCAGGTGGAATTCACGGGCCGCAATGATCTCGATGAGGTGAAGAAGAGCCTGAGTTTCTCGCTGTGACGCTGCGGAATTGGGCGGTCTAATTTGGAAACCAGGAAACCAGAAAAGCGGAAAAACTCGGGGCCGCTGGTTCCGCATTTTTTCATGGCTTCATGGCTTCCAGATTCAAAATGGACCGCACGCGGGCTTGCGGAATCGCGCACGCTCACCTTTGCTCCGCGATGCCGATGCTCCGTTCCATTTTACTCTCGCTCATCGTGTGCAGCGTCTCCGCGTGCGCCGCGGAAATCCCGACCGGCAACGATCCCGGCACCGGGGCCGTGCAGCCGGTCGCGCCCGAAGCCCCGAAAGGCGCGCCGCGGATTACGTTCACGGACTGCCACGTCGAGGGACCGTACATCGCGATCACTTTTGACGACGGGCCGAATCCCACGCAGACGCCACGGCTTTTAAAAATGCTGAAGGATCGCGGGATCAAGGCGACGTTCTTTTGTCTCGGCGAGTGCGTCGCGCAGAGCCCGGAAGTCGCGAAGCAGATCGTCGAGGAAGGCCACGAGATCGCGAATCATTCGTGGAGCCATCCTCTGCTCTCGAAAATGGGCGAGGCGGCGGTGAAGGATCAGCTTGATCGCGCGCACAATGTCATCAAGCAAACGACAGGCGTGACGCCGACGCTGATGCGCCCGCCGTACGGCGGCTTCACGGTGCGGCAGCGCTCGTGGGCGAACGCGGTTTGGAATTACAAGATCATCCTGTGGGACGTGGACAGCCTCGACTGGAAGCACCGCTCGCCCGCGAAGACCGAGAGCATCATCATGGCGGAGACGAAAAAGGGATCGATCATCCTCTGCCACGACATCCACAAGACGACGGTGGACGCGATGCCGGCGACGCTCGACGCGCTGAGCGCGAAAGGTTTCAAATTTGTGACGGTGTCCGAGCTTTTGAAAATGCACCATGAGCCGGTGCCGCAAAAAAAAGCGCCGGTCGCGAAAGCAAGCGCGAAGGACGCGGCGAAAGCGGCGACGACCTCCGGCAATTTGCCAAAACAAGCGCAGCCCGCGCCCTCAGGCGGCGACCCGGTGGGGCAGTAGCAGATGCTCGGCGAAACTTTTTTCCAGACGCGTGCGGATCTCGGCACCGCGCTGTTTTCGCTGAGCACGCTGGCGCATGATTTGCGCGCGCCGCAGGAGACGATTCGCACGCTGAATGAACTCGGCACGAGCCTGCGCGAGCCGTTTCTTTTCGTCGTGGTCGGCGAGGTGAAGGCGGGAAAATCCTCGCTGCTGAACGCGCTGTTCGGACGCGATTTTTGCAAGGTGGATGTGCTGCCGATGACGGACAAAATCTACGTCTTCAAGCACGCGGAGGAGGAGCGGGACGTGCCCGTGTCGCCGCAGCTCACGGAGTGCTATCGCACGTCGCCGGTGCTGCGCGATTTCAACATCGTGGACACGCCGGGCACGAACACGATCGTGCCGGAGCACGAGGCGATCACGCGCCAGTTTTTGCCGCTCGCGGATTTGTGCCTGTGCGTTTTTTCCACGGTGAATCCATGGGGCGCGACGGCCTGGCAATTTCTCCAGCACCTGCACCGCAAGTGGCTGAAGAAAGTGGTCTTCGTGCTGCAGCAGCGGGACCTGCGCACGCCCGCGGAAGTCGAGGCGGTGGTCGCGCACATGCGGCAGACGATGCTGCAAAAAATCGGCGAGAGCTGCCCGATTTTCGCGGTGTCCGCGAAGCAGGCGTGGGAGGCGAAGCAGGCGCCGGACGCGGGCGAGCAGGCGCGGCTGCTGCGCGAGAGCGGCTTCGCCGCGCTGGAGGATTACATCTCGGCGAGCGTGACGAGCGGCACGACGCGATCGGAAAAACTGGGCAGCGTGTGCCGCAGCGCGCAGGTGATTTTTGCGGATTTCAGCCGGCAGGTGACGATGGCGGCAGATGTCGTGGACAGCGACTTGGGCAAGCTGCGCGAGTTGCGCGGCGTGCTCGAGGAGCGGAAGGAGCAGAGCTTCCGCCAAGTCGGAGGCGTGCTGTGGACCATCGCGCAGGCATCCGAACGGACGCAGCAGCGGGGTGAGGAATTGCTGAAGGAAAAGCTGACTTTCGCGGGGACGGTGAAGCTGATTTTCGGACGCGGCGGATGGGAGAATTTTTTCCAGACCGAGCTGGAAAACCGGCAGCGCGAGACGCTGACGAAAATCGTGCGCGAGTCGCTGGAGTTGATCGAGGCGGATCTGAAAAGCGTGTGGAAGCAGATGCACGACATCATGCAGCGCTCGTTCGCGTCGCGGGAGTTGCCGCTGCTGCCGGACTTTGCGCGGCAGCGGAAGGAACTGCTGGATCGCATTGACCTGGCGCTGATCGAGCGAACGGAAGGCGCGGAATTTCAGCGGCAGATGCAGCGCGTTTTTGAAGATACCGCGAGCTGGCTGCGCGTGCCGGCGGGAGTTTTTGCGGCGGGCGGAATTGGCGCGGTGGTCGCGGCGGCGCTGACGAAGCTGACGATTCTCGACATCACGGGAACGATTGCGGGGCTCGGCGCGCTGACGGGGACAATCGTCGCGGTGGCGAAGCGCCGGAAAATCATCGCGGAATACCGGCGGCAGATGAGCGAAAAACGCGAGGCGATGGTGCAGGCGGTGGAGGATCACCTGCGGCACGCGGTGAAGCGTTTTTACGTGGAGCTCGAGCAGGTCTTCCAGCCGATCGAGGCATTCTCCGAGGCGCAGAAAAAGACGATGGAGCCCGCGCTCGTGGCCGTGCGGGATTTGGAGACGAAGCTCGCGCGCTGTGCGGCGTCACTCGGCGGTGCGGCCGGCGCGGGTACGACGCTGGGGTGATCGTCTGGAGCATTTTGAAAAATGTCGTAGCCGCTGCATGGACGGCGGTGCGCCTTGTAGCGTAGGTCTCCCGACCTGCGCGGTGGTCTGCGCAGGCAACACGGCGCAGCTCTGGAGAGCTACGCTACGGCACGCGCCCGCGACCCGCGGACGTCGAACTTGGAAAAAACGGCCACAGCTTGATTCAAACCGCTCCAACTTCGGCGGTCATCCTGCTGAATGCGGGAGGACGCGCCGGAGCATAGATTTGGAATCTGTGCGGCGAGCGGCGGTCTCCGACGCGAGGTTCTTTGCCACAGGATCGCGCGTCCGAGACGGTCGCACGCCGCACCGGCGGCAGACCGGTGCTACGAATCTGCGCTACGCGAGCGCGTCGAGCTTCGCCAAAATATCCGCCTTCGGCTGACGCCCGACCATTTGCCCGACCGGCTGCCCGCCCTTAAAAAAGAGCAGCGCGGGAATCGAGTTCACACGGAATTTTCCCGCGAGCGCGGGGCTCTCGTCCACGTTCACTTTCGCGACCAGCGCCTTGCCAGCGCGCTCGCTCGCGATTTCATCGATCACCGGCCCGAGCTGAATGCACGGGCCGCACCACGGTGCCCAGAAGTCCACGAGGACGGGGAGGTTGGATTTTGCGAGTTCGGAATCGAAATTCGAATCCGAGAGAGTAATGACGTTTGGGCTGGCCATGTTTTTGAAAGTTCGATTTGCGGTGTTATTGCGCGGCCCATTGCGGCAGTGCCGCGGCGCTGTAGATGAGGTAGGCGAAGACGGCCGCGGCGATCGTGCCGACCAGCGCGAGAAGGCCGAGGACCATCCCGATGGTGTCCGCCTTTGCGGGTGGAGTGGAGATCGTGGGCGCGACGCTGGCCGGGCTCGCGGCCCTGCGGATGCCGGAGGCGGAGGAGGGCTGCGGCTGCTGCAGGCCGCTCGCCTGCGGCGGCGATTTCATGAGCGGCTGCGTCTGCTGCATTTTCACCGTGGCCTTGGGCAGCGCGGGTGCGGAACTTTTCGGCACCTCGGTCGGCAGACTGATGCGTGCGGTCTCCTTTTTCGGCGACGCGGGCTTGGCGACGATGCCGGAACCGCCGGGTGCCGGCGGCATGATGCCGGAGGGCTGCGGCTTGAGCGGGATCGTCGGCTTGCTGATGAGCGGCGGGGGCTTCGGCGGCGGCGTGAGGCCGCTCATCGGTTTGGAAAGCGGCGGCGGCATCGGCGGAGCGGACGGGCGGGACATCGGCGGCGGCGTGGCGATACCGGAGGCCGGCAGCGCGACCTTGGAGGTCTCCTTTTTCGGCGCGTTGCTGGTGGATTCAGGAATGTTGATCCGCACCGTTTCCCGTTTTGCGACGGGGCTCTCCGTCTTTGCGGGGAGGGTGATGCGGATAGTTTCCTTCTTATCGGTCTCGTCGTTCGGGTCTGCGTTTGTTGTGGGATTTTCGTCGGCCATGGCGTGGTGTGGGAACTTTCGTGCTATCTCAGTGGCACTGTTGAGTGTCAATAGGTTTGTCGCATTTACCCGCGAGGCGACAGCATTTTCACGTTACGTCGCAAACTCCGCGGACAGGGGTCGCGTCTTTCGTGTCCCATTCCGATCGGTGCGCGCTATGAGATGCGTGGAAAGAGTCTCCGCATTCCGCTCCGCACGTTGCGGTGCGAAGGCGGGGGCTCCCCTCCGGAAAAAACAAACCACACATCCCACATGAAGAAACTCCTCACTATCCTCACCATCGCGGCGCTCGGCGTCGCCTTCACCGCTCCGGCGCAGGCCGGCAAGGGCAAGGGCAAGAAAAACAAGGCCAACGCCGATCTTCTCGCGGCCTATGACAAGGACGGCAACGGCAAGATTGACGGTGCCGAAGTGGACGCCCTCAAGAAAGACTTCGCGGCCGGCAAGCCCGAAGTGAAGGCGCTCGACGCGAACAACGACGGCACGCTTTCCGACGAGGAAATCGCGGCAGTCGGCGCGAAGAAAAAGAAGAAAAAGAACAAGTAGCCACCTTCGCCGCGACGCCGATCTCCGGCGCGCCGGAATTTCCAAGTGCGCGGGATGCCTCGGCGTCCCGCGCATTTTTTTTGCGCGGGAAAAGCGCCGGCGGGAGTTCCCGCTTGCGGGGCGCGGGCGTGCGGGTTACGGGTCGGGTTCACGTCGGGCGGGCAGCCCGCGATCATTCCCCAAAAGCAATTCGATTCCCGTGTCAGCCCTCCTCCTGCAACTGCTAAGTTCGCTCGGGCGGGAACTTTCCTCAGCGAAAAAGTCGGCTGCATCCATGCCGGGCAGGCTTGGGGAAAATGCCGCAATCTGCCTCGCCCTCATCCCGCGTCCCGAAGCTGCCAGTCGCATTCCTCCCGCCGGAGAATTCTCCCGCGAAAAAACCGCCTGCGGTTTCGCACACCCAACCTCAACCCATCCCGCAACGCATGAACTCCAACGACACCCGCCCGCGTGGCCCCCGCCGGAACAACGGCGGCCGGCGCCGCCCGCCACAGCGCGATTCCGAACCCCGCCGCGAACAGCGCGCCGAGCCGCCCAAGAAACGCTCCTTCTGGCAAAAGCTGCTCGGCGTGTTTGGCCTCGGCTCCCCGAAAAAATCCACGCCCCCGCAGCGGTCTGACCAAAGTTCCGGGCAGCGCCGCCCGCAGGGCGAAAGCCGCCGCGCTGCGCCGCCAGAGCGCGTCGAGGTGACCTCGCCGAAACTCTACATCGGCAACCTCAGCTACGACGCCACCGAGAGCGATCTGAGCGAGCTTTTCAACGGCGTCGGCAAAGTGCAAAACGCGGAAATCGTCACGCACAAGGACACGTATCGCTCGAAGGGTTTCGGCTTCGTGACCATGATGACCACCGACGAAGCCGTCCGCGCCGTGGCCACGCTGCACGACAAGGAATTCATGGGCCGCAAGCTCGTCGTCAGCGGCTCGCGCACCGACAGCGGGCGCGAGCCGCGCGCGTAGCTTTCGCGCTCCGCGCCAAAATCACCCGGGCGCTCCGCCGCGCGCGGGGCTCCCGTTTTTTTTGGATCAAAAAACGCAGCCGCCGCGCGGCGCTTGAACGTGCGGGATTTTGCCGCGACACCAGCGCCGTGCTGTCGGACAAAAGCTTCGCCCCATTTTTTCTCCTCGGCCCCACCGCCGTCGGAAAAAGCATGCTGGCCGTCGAGTTTGCCGAGCGCGTCGGCGGCGAGATTGTCGGTGCCGATGCGTTTCAAATTTACGCCGGGCTCGATCTCCTGAGCGCGAAGCCAGCGCCCGAAGTGCGCGCCCGCGTGCCGCATCACCTCGTCGGCGAAGTGCCGCTCGCGGCGGCTTTCGACGTCGCGCAATGGCTCGCGCGCGCGAAAAAATCCATCGCGGAAATTTCGGCGCGCGGTCGCGTGCCCATCGTCTGCGGTGGCACCGGACTGTATTTTCGCGCGCTCACGCACGGCCTCGCACCGCTGCCCGGCGCGGATGCCACGCTGCGCGCGACGCTCGAAAAAGAGCCGCTGCCCGCGCTCGCGGCGCGCCTGCTTTCGCTCGATCCCGCGAGCACGGTGGACGTGAAAAATCCGCGTCGCGTCATTCGCGCGCTCGAAGTGTGCCTGCTCACCGGGCGTCCCTTTTCCAGCTTCCGCACCGAGTGGTCCGGCGAAACTGCGCCACGCGGCGTCATCCTCACGCGCCCGCGCGACGAACTGCACGCCGCGATCGGCGCGCGGACCGCGGCGATGTTTTCCGCCGGCGTGATTGATGAAGTCGCCGCCGCCGGCGACATCGGTCCCACCGCCGCACAGATGCTCGGCCTCGCCGAAATCCGCGCGCACCTTGCGGGGAAAATTTCGCGCGCCGAGTGCATGGAGGCCATCGCGCTGACGACGCGCCAATACGCGAAACGCCAGCTTACTTGGTTCCGCCGCGAGCGCGCCTTTGCGTGGCTCGATCTTTCCGCGATATCCGATCCGCTCGCGGCCTTGCTCCGTGAATTCGCTCCGACCGCTAGCGGAGCTTGACGCCGACGGAACGCGGCGACTCTGCGGAGCGCGGACGTCCCGCGAAGACGCGGGCGCGTTCGCCGGGGCCGAGTTCGCGCCAGTGGCCGGGCATGAGGCCGTTGAGTTCGAGTTCGCCGATCTGCACGCGGAGGAGGCGCAGCGTGGGGTGGCCGATGGCGGCCGTCATGCGCCGCACCTGATGATTTTTTCCCTCGATGAGCGAGAGGCCGATCCAGCAGTCGGGGACGTTTTTGCGGAAGCGAATCGGGGGATCGCGCGGCATGACGAAGGGCTGCGGAGCGAGTAGCCACGCGCGGCACGGCAGCGTGCGATGGCCGCCGATGACGATGCCGCGCTGCAATTCATCCAGCGCCTCGCGCGTCGGCACGCGCTCGACTTGCGCCCAGTACGTGCGGCTGTGCGCGTGCTCGGGCGCGAGGAGTTTATTGTTGAGGAAGGGCTCGTCGCTGAAAAGCAGCAGGCCCTCGCTCTCGGCGTCGAGTCGGCCGAGCGGATAGGCATTTTTCGGAAAGCCGAATTCCGCGAGCGTGAGGTGCTTCGAGCCGTCGTCGGTGAACTGGCTGAGGACGCCGAATGGTTTGTTGAATGCGATGAGCATTGGTCAGAAAAAGCGGAACATCGGAAGCGCGGACATTGCGCAGTTTTCCGCGGAGCGAAAGTGCGGATCGCTCCAACCATCTCGCGGAAATAAAATGACGGAGAGCAACGCAGAACGGAAGTGCATCGGGTAGGGTGGGCGTCCCCGCCCGCCGTTCGCACCTCGGAGTAAGACGGACGTCGCTTTTGCAAATCACACCTGCGGACGTCCGAAGTCCGAAGCGCGACGCTTCGGACGGCGGGCGGGACGCCCACCCTACCCGAGGCATGCCGCCCATGCCGGTATTTTTGACGGATGGCATCATGTGTCGAATCTCGCACGCTGCTCGAGCGATTGCGTCCAGAGCGAAATCGGGAGCGTGATGATGAGGTAGCCGGCGGCGAGCGGCAGGTAGCTCTCGAATGGCGTGAGCGTGAATGAATTCACGTTGCTCGCGGCATTCGCGAGTTCGGCGATGGAGATCACGGACAAGAGCGATGAATCTTTTACCAATGAAACAAACTGCCCCGCGAGCGACGGGAGGATCTGTCGGATGGCCTGCGGGAAAATGACGTGGCGATAGGTCTGCCGCGTGGTGAGCCCGATGGCGCGCGCCGTTTCGAGTTGCGATTTGCCGACGCCCTCGATGCCGGCGCGGATGATTTCGCTGATGTATGCGCCGGTGAACGCGGCGAGAATGAGTGGGCCGACGAGGTAGCGGTTGCTCACGGCGAGCGCGTTCGCGAAGACATAAAAATAGAGGTAAATCTGCACGAGCAGCGGCGCGCCGCGCGTGAGCTCGACATAGATGCGCGCGAAGTAGCGCAGTGGCAAAAACGATGCGCGCCGCGCGAGCGCGAACAGCAGCCCGAGCACGCAGCTCATCGGCAGCGCGAGCGCCGAGATGCCGAGCGTGGCGAGCCAGCCGTCCGCGAAAAGCCGACGATATTCCCACGCGGGTTTCCAATTCCAATGATACGGCAGCGCGAGCAGCGCAGCGACGATGAGGCCGACAACCAGCGCCAGCGCCAGCGCGAAGCTGAGCACGCGCGTGGCGGGGTGACTGTCATTCGGCATCGCGCGAGGCTGCATCGATGCGGGACCTTTGGCGAGGGTTGCGCGTGCGATCTGATTTTCTCACTCGCCGTCGCGGCGTGCGACTCAACACAGTGGGCCGATGCGCACGGTTGCTCGCGTTTTTGCCTACCTGCGCCGCCATCCCGGAATGGCGGCGGGCACGATGCTGTGCGCGATTGTTTCCACGCTGATGGTGACCGTTTTTCCAAAGGTGACGCAGCTTGTCGTGGACGACATCCGGCACGGTCGCGGCGACCGGCTGTGGTGGCTCGTGGGCATCGGGGCGGCGGCGTTTTTCGTGCGCGATGCGTTCAATGCGCTGCGGATCGTCCTCAACAACACTTTCGAGCAGTGCGTGATTTTCGATCTGCGGAGTGATCTCTACGGGCACATCCAGCGGCTGCCGCTGCGGTGGTTCGACGACCGCGCCACGGGCGACATCATGACGCGGCTGCTCGAGGACGTGACCGCGGTCGAGCGGATGCTCATTGATGGAATCGAGCAGGGCGCGGTCGCCGTGCTTCAGATCATCGTCGTGGGTGCAATGCTTTTTTCCTACCATGCAAAGCTCGCATGGCTCGCGCTCATCCCCGTGCCGTTTCTCGCGGCGGGCGCGCTCGCGTACACACTCACCGCGCCGAAGCGCTATCGCGCGCAACGCAAGGCGGCGTCCGCGATGAACGCGCTGCTGCACGACAACCTCGCGGGCATCCGGCAGATCAAAACTTTCGTCCGCGAGGAGGAGGAGCACGCGCGGTTCAACGACGTGAGCGGCAAGTCGCGCGACGCCTCGCTGCGCATCATGCACGTGTGGGCGCTCTACAATCCTTCGATGAGTTTTCTCGCTGCGGTCGGGTCGGTGCTCGTGCTCGGATTCGGCGGACAGGAGGTCGTCGCGGGACGGCTGGGCTTCGGCGAATTCACGGCGTTTCTGCTGCTTGTCGGATTTCTCTACGACCCGATCGGGAAGCTGCATTCGCTGAATCAACTCGTGCAATCGGGACGCGCCGCGGGCGAGCGCATCCTCGAAATCCTCGACGAAAAAGCCGAGGCCGACGGGGCGGAGCACGCGCCCGCGATCAGCATTCGCGGCGACGTGGAATTTGAGGACGTGAGCTTTTCCTACAGCGAAGAATTGCCGACGCTGCGGCACATTTCGCTCCGCGCAAAACCCGGGCAGACGGTGGCGCTCGTCGGACCGACGGGCGCGGGCAAGAGCACGCTCGTGAACCTCATCACGCGATTTTACGAATACGACGACGGCGAGATTCGCCTCGATGGCACGCCGCTGCCGGACCTGCCGCGCGCCGTGCTGCGCAGCGCGGTGGGCATGGTCACGCAGGAGAGTTTTCTTTTTAACGGCAGCGTGCGCGACAACCTCCGCCTCGGGAAGCCCGGCGCGAGCGACGAGGAAATGTGGCAGGCACTCGCGGATGCGAATGCGCGCGCGTTCGTCGAGCGAATGCCCGAGGGGCTCGGCACGACCGTTGGCGAGCGCGGCGTGAAACTCAGCGTCGGCGAAAAGCAGCGCGTCTCCATCGCGCGCGCTCTGCTGAAAGACCCGCCGATCCTCGTGCTCGACGAAGCCACCGCGAGTGTGGACACGGAGACGGAGCGGCTCATCCAGCAGGCGCTGGATCGGCTCATGGAAAAGCGGACGTGCTTTGTGATCGCGCACCGGCTCTCGACGGTGCGCCACGCAGATTTGATTCTCGTGCTCGAGCGCGGGCGCATCGTCGAGCGCGGCACGCATGATGACTTGCTCGCGATGGGCGGCGTGTACGCGAGGTTGTGCGCGGGGAGTTTTCTTTCAGCCTCGTAGGCGCGGGCAGCCCGCGTCCGCACTCTCCGGAGCGCGCCTACGATTCGCAAACCGTCCGCCCGATTTCGCGAGTTACTCCGCGCTGCCATGAGCATCGCGCGCTGCGGAGACGAGAGCGTGGAGAGCTCCCGGGAAATATTGGTTCAACCGTGTCAAATTTTGTTGACGAATGGGACGAAAAGTGAGGAAAAGGGAGTCTTCGGGAAATCAACGGAATGCCGTTCCCCGAACCACCAAACACAATGGCCGAAGCCGAATCCAAGCCGACGTTCACCGATGAACTCGAGCGCCAGCTCGATTCGGGCCTTCGCGTCATGCTCCCGAAGGACTGGCGGAGTCTGGACATCTCGAAATTCGTGATGATCTCAGACTCCACCAGTTCCTTCATCAAAGTTTTCCCGATCGCCGAGTACGAGAAGTTCGCCGCCAAGATCGAATTCAACGAGAAGCTCGATGAGCTGACGCGCAACGAGCACCTCGAAGACCTCGCCTCGCAGTGCAAAAAAACGCAGCTCGACAGCGCCGGTCGCCTCGCGCTCCCCGCGGACTTTTGCGCAGAGATCGGCGTCGGGGAAAAAAACCCGACCGTCGTCCTCCGCGGCGCACATCGCACTTTTAACATCTGGAATCCCGTGCGGCTGAAGCAGCGCGACGAGGCCAAGCGCAAACTCGTCGAGTCGGGCCGTGCGCTCAGCGCGAAGAAATTTCTCGGCGTATGATCGACTGCCCTTCATCCGCCGAAGCCACGCTCGAACTGGAGGAATACGCCATGCCCGACGATCCACGTTCGCCCGGTTATCACGAGTCCGTGTTGCTCCGTGAAAGTGTCGAACTTTTGCAGCCCGCGCCGGGGAAAGTTTTTTTTGAAGGCACGCTCGGCGGCGGCGGACACACCCGCGCGCTGCTCGACGCGGGCGCGACGGTCATCTCGACCGATCAGGATCCCGACGCGATTGCGGAGGCTGAGAAAAATCTCACCGGCTACGGCGCGCGGCTGATTTTGCGGCGCGCGAATTTTTCCGAAGCCAGCCGCATCCTCGCGGAACTCGGCATCGCGACGCTCGACGGCGCGCTCTTCGACCTCGGCGTGAGTTCGCATCAGTTCGACACGCCGGCGCGCGGTTTTTCATTTCAGACCGATGGCGCGCTGGACATGCGCATGTCGCCCGACGCGCCGCAGAGCGCGGCCGATCTCGTGAACACGGCGGGCGAAGAGGAGCTCGCGCGCATTTTCCGCGACCTGGGCGACGAACCCGCGGCACGGCGCATCGCCTCGCGGATCGTCCGCGAGCGCGTGCAGGCACCGATCACGCACACGCTGCAATTCGCCGACCTCGTCGCAGGCGTGATTCCGCGCCGCGGCCGCACGCATCCGGCCACGCGCGTTTTCATGGCGCTGCGCCTGGCGGTGAATCGCGAACTCGACGTGCTCACGAGCGTGCTCGGCGAAATCACGCAGCATCTCGCGCCCGGCGGCCGACTCGCTGTGATCAGTTTTCACTCGGGTGAAGATCGCATCGTGAAAAGCTTCATGAAAGAGCGCGCCACCGAGTGGCACGACCGGCCCGAGTGGCCCGCGCCGCGGCGCAATCCCGCGCACCTTTTCCAACTGATCACGACCCGCCCGCTCTCCGCCAGTGCCGCCGAGCAAAAGGTCAACCCGAGGGCGAGGTCGGCCAAACTCCGGGTCGCCGAACGTCTCCGCCATGCCCGCTAACCAACGCCGCTACGCCCAGGCCATCCCGCTGGCCTACATCTGCATCGTGCTCGCGATCCTCGTGTGTCTCGGCACGTTTGGCGTGAAAATCTTGCTGCTCAAGCAGCAGGTGAAGCAGGGTGGCGAACGGCTCGGCCGGCTGCGGATCGAGCTGGCCAAATTGAACACGGGCAACGAGTCGCTGCGCACGCGCAAGGAGCAACTCACCTCGCTGCCCGCGCTGAAAAAGGCGATCGCCGCCGGCGTCATCAAGCTCGTCCCGATCGACGACAAATCGCCGGTCGTGAATGTCACCATTCGCCGCAGCGTAGCGGTGAGCCTGCCGCTGGACGATGCGGAGGAGGGCCGTTGAGATGTCGCTCAAATCCCGCGCCTGCGTCGCTTGCTACGGCATCGGCACCCTTTTCACGATTCTCTCCGGTCGGCTGATCCACCTCGCCGTCAGCCGGCACGAGCACTACTCGAGCCTCGCGAAAAACACCTACGGCGCGGAGACCATCATCCCCGCGCGGCGCGGCGCGATCCTTGATGTGGAGGGGAATTCTCTCGCGCGCAATGAGCCGCTGAAAAACGTGATCCTCGACGGCTCCCTCATTTGCGAGAGCAGTCGGAAGATGAAGCCGGAAAAAAGGGTGACGCCGGAAATGATCGCGG